>CBDUWJ010000134.1:0-6725 GCA_965370895.1 uncultured Anaerolineae bacterium
GCCGACGCCGTGGAGCACATGGCCGAGCGTCGCCTGGCCCAGGCGGTGGACACCGGGGCCAAGGCCATCATCTCTTCCTGCCAGCAGTGCAAGCGTACGCTACTGCAAGCGGCGCGCAAGACCCGGACCCGCATCCGGGTGCTGGACGTCACCGAGTTGGTATGGCTGGCGATGGAGAAATAGCGAATAGCGAATGGCGAAACGGGACACGCTACACGCAACACTATGAGCCACCGGCTAGATAGGAGGCTAGAATTGATGACCAGGGAAGAACCACGAATCGGCGTATACATCTGTGAGTGCGGGGTCAACATCGGAGCGACGGTGGACGTGGAGGATGTGGTGCGTTTTGTCCAGGGCCTGCCCCACGTCGTCGTCGCCCGGCCGCACCGCTACACCTGCTCCGAGGCAGGGCAAGAGTTGATCAAGCAGGACATCCGCGAGTCCCACCTCAACCGCGTGGTGGTGGCCTCTTGCAGCCCGCGCATGCACGAGCCCACCTTCCAGAACGCCGTCGCCGACGCGGGACTGAACCCCTATTACCTTCAGATGGCCAATATCCGCGAGCACGTGTCGTGGGTGATCAAGGACAAGGCCCAGGCTACAGCCAAGGCCAAGCGCCTGGTGAGCGCTGCGGTGAACCGCGTGAACTGGCACGAGGGATTGGAGGCGCGCAAGGAGGATGTGACTCCGGCGGCGATGGTCGTCGGTGGTGGCATCGCCGGCATCCAGGCCGCGCTGAACATCGCTGAGGCCGGCTACCCGGTCTACCTGGTGGAGCGCCAGCCGTCTATCGGCGGGCGCATGGCCCAACTGGACAAAACCTTCCCCACCCTCGACTGTAGCACCTGAATTCTGGGACCGAAAATGATGGATGCCGGTCGGCATCCCAATATCAAACTGATGACCTACAGCGACGTCGTCGAGGTTTCGGGCTATGTGGGCCACTTTCAGGTCAGGGTGCGCCAGCGCCCTCGCTACGTGGACATAGACCTGTGCACCGGCTGCGGCCTCTGCGTGGAGGCCTGCGTGTTCAAAAAGGGCGTGCCCAACGAGTTCGACGCCGGGTTGAGCAAGCGCAAGGGAGTCTACATCCCCCTGAACGGCCAGGGCATCCCCATGAAGGCGGTTTTTGACGAGGACGCCTGCCTATACCTGCACCGGGGCAAGTGCACACAAAAGTGCCTGGAGGTCTGCCCCACCGGCGCCATTGATTTTGACCAGAAGGAATCGTTCGTGGACCTGGACGTGGGCACGATTATCCTGGCTACGGGCTTTGACCTGTTCGACCCCACGCGTCTGTCGGCCTTTGGCTACGGCCAGTCGCCGAATATTCTGGATGGTATGCAGTTCGAGCGCCTGTCCAGCGCCACCGGGCCGACCCAGGGCCAGATCCTGACAAAAGACGGCATCAAGCCAGCGCGCGTGGCCATCATCCATTGCGTGGGCAGCCGGGACGAGAACGCCAACCGCTATTGTTCCCGCGTCTGCTGCATGTACGCCTTGAAACATGCCCACCTGGTGCGGGACAAGACTGGCGCCGAGGTGTTCGAGTTCTACATGGACATCCGCGCCTTTGGCAAAGACTACGAAGAGTTCTACGAACGGGTGCAGGCGGAGGGCGTCTACTTTGTGCGAGGGCGCGGCGCCGAGGTAGTCGTGCTGGACGACGGCCAGCTCCAGGTCAAGGCCGAGGACACGACGCTGGGCATGCTCGTGGCCATCAACGTGGACATGGTGGTCCTGGCCACGGCCATGGAACCCCAGCGCGACGCGGACGAGGTAGCTTCTCTCTTTGGCATCAGCCTCAGCGCCGACGGCTTTTTCCAGGAAGCGCATCCCAAGCTGCGGCCCTTCCACACAAACACCGACGGTGTCTTTCTGGCCGGGGCCTGCCAGTTTCCCAAGGACGTGCCCGACACTGTGGCCCACGCCAGTGCCGCTGCCGCTGAGGCCCTGTCGCTCCTCAGCCGGGGGGAGGTGGTCATCTCTCCGACCGTCGCCGTCGTGGACGACCACCTGTGCTCCGGCTGCAAGACCTGCATCTCGCTGTGCCCCTACACCGCCATCTCGTTCATCGCCCGCAACGGCACCGGCGTAGCCGAGATCAACGAGGCGCTGTGCAAGGGCTGCGGTACCTGCGTGGCCGCCTGCCCTGCCGGGGCCATCACCGCCCGGCACTTTTCCGATCGGCAGCTCCTGGCCGAGATCGAGGGCTTGTTCGGGGCGCCGGTGAGTTCGTAGATTCGGGACTCGTAGATCTGGTGCCCGCACCCCGAACCCACGAGTCTGCGAATCTCTGAACCTTCGATTGTAGATAGGAGCAAAGGATATGAGTGACAACGACTTTGAACCAAGAATCGTAGGCTTTCTGTGCAACTGGTGCACCTACACCGCTGCCGACAGCGCCGGCGTGAGCCGCATGGCGCAGCCACCCAACGTGGACATCATCCGGGTGATGTGTTCGGGGCGCGTCGAGCCGGCCTTTGTCCTCAAGGCTTTCCGCGAAGGAGCCGACGGCGTCCTCGTCTCGGGTTGCCACCCGCCGGGTGACTGTCACTATAACAGCGGCAACTACAAGACCTTCCGCCGCATGCCACTGTTGGAAGCGCTGCTGGCGCAATATGGCATCGAGGCCGGCCGCTTCCACTGGGGCTGGATCTCGGGCGCCGAGGGGATCAAATGGGCCCAGTTGGTGCGCGATTTCACCGAGCAGGTGCGCGCACTGGGACCGCTGGACTGGAAGCGCGAACTTGAGAGCAGGGAGGACTAGACCAATGTCAGACAACGAAAAACTCAAACTGGGCCTTTACTGGGCTACCTCGTGCGGCGGATGCGACGTCGCCATCGTCGAGCTGCGGGAGAAAATCCTGGACCTGGACGCGGCGGCCGACATCCTGTTCTGGCCGCTGGCGATGGACTTTAAGTACAAGGACGTGGAAGCCATGCCCGATGGGCACATCGACGTGTGCCTCTTTAACGGCTCTATCCGCACCAGCGAGAACGAGCACCTGGCACACCTCTTGCGGAAAAAGTCGAAAGTGCTGGTGGCCTTTGGCTCCTGCGCCCACGAGGGCTGCATCCCCGGCCTGGCCAATCTGTTCGACCGGCGGACGATCTTTGAGCGCGTCTACCTGGAGACGCCATCCACCGACAACCCGGAGGGCATCCTGCCACAGACCGTCTACCAGGTGCCCGAAGGGGAAATCGAGATCCCCACGTTTTACAACACGGTCAAGACGCTGGACCAGGTGGAGGACGTGGACTATTACGTGCCCGGTTGCCCGCCCCAGGCCCCTCAGATATGGGCCGTCATCGAGACTATTTTGAGCGGCCAACTCCCGGCCAAGGGCAGCGTGGTGGGGGCTACCGAAAAGACGGTCTGCGACGAGTGTAAGCACAAGCGAGAAGAAAAGCATATCGACAAGTTCTACCGTCCCCACGAGATCATTCCTGACCCGGACCGATGCCTGTTCGACCAGGGGATCATCTGCTCCGGGCCAGCGACCCGGGGTGGCTGCGGCGCGCTGTGCCCCAGTGTGAATATGCCCTGTCGGGGTTGCTATGGCCCGCCACCCAATGTGCTCGATCAGGGAGCAGCACTCCTCTCAGCAGTTGCGTCAGTGGTGGACGCCGACACCGAGGAAGAGGCGGCTCGCATCGTGGGCGAGATCGTGGACCCGGTTGGAACGTTCTATCGCTTTGGGCTACCGGCGTCGCTGCTGCACCGGGCGAGGTTGGATATTGGAGATTAGGTATTGGGAATTGGAGATTGACTACCGGATATCCAATACCCAGTATCCAGCACAAGGAGAATGCTATGCAGAAGATCAGCATCGACCCTATCACCCGCCTTGAAGGGCACGGGCGGATCGACATTTTTCTGGATGACGAGGGCAACGTCGCCAACGCCTATCTGATCATTCCCGAGCTGCGGGGGTTTGAAAAGTTTGCCGAGGGCCGGCCTGTGGAGGAGATGCCGCGCATCACGCCGCGTATCTGCGGCGTCTGCCCGGAGGCGCACCATATAGCCTCGGCCAAGGCATGTGACGCTGTCTACCACGTCGAGGTGCCGCCGGCGGGTCGGAAACTGCGCGAATTGCTTTATTCCGCCTTCTTCGTCGCCGACCACACCGTACACTTTTACATCCTGGCCGCACCCGATTTCGTCCTGGGGCCGGACGCTCCCCCCGCCGAGCGCAACATTCTAGGTCTGATCCACAAGGTCGGTCTGGACATCGGCGGCAAGGTCATCCGCTGTCGGGGGATGGCCATGGACATCGTGGGTATGTTGGGCGGCAAGACCATCCATCCGGTTGGGGCCATCCCTGGCGGCGTGAGCAGAGCCATCGACGAGGAGGAACGCGTGCAGCTCGAGGCCTGGGGCCACGAGTTGGTTGAGTTTGGCCAGTTCAGCCTGCAACTGTTCCGCGACGTGGTATTGGGCAACCAGGCCCACCTGGACATGATCCTCTCCGACGCCTACACCACGCCGATGTACTATATGGGCTTGGTGGACGAGGAAAACAAGGTCAATTTCTACGATGGCAAGGTGCGCGTCGTGGACCCCGAGGGTAATGAGTTCGTCAAGTATCTCCCGGAGGAGTACCTGGACGTGGTGGCTGAGCATGTCGAACCATGGACTTATCTCAAGTTCCCCTACCTCAAGAAGGTGGGCTGGAAAGGGTTTGTCACCGGGGTGGACAGCGGCGTCTACCAAGCGACGCCCCTCTCGCGGCTCAACGCGGCCGATGGCATGGCCACGCCACAGGCGCAGGAGGCCTACGAGGAGTTCTACGAGACGCTGGGCGGCAAGCCGGTGCATGGCACGCTGACCATGCACTGGGCGCGGCTCATCGAGCTGCTATACGCTGCCGAGCGCCTGGTTGAATTGGCGACCGACCCAGAGATCACCGATCCCCACGTGCGTAACATCCCAACAGCAACGCCTGACGAGGGCGTAGCCATCGTGGAAGCGCCGCGAGGCACGCTCACCCATCACTTTACCACCGACCAAAAGGGGATCGTACAGAAGTGCAACCTTATCGTCGGCACGACCAACAACTATGCACCCATCTCCATCTCAATCAGAAAGGCGGCACAGGCGATGATCAGAAAGGGCGAGATTATCAGCGAGGGGGTTCTGAATCGCGTCGAGATGGCTTTCCGCTCCTACGATCCCTGCTTCGGCTGTGCCACACACACGCTGCCCGGCCAGATGCCGCTGGAGGTGCGCATCTGCGATGCTGAAGGAAACCTTGTTGACCTGCTGAGACAGAACATGTGAGCTTGGGACTCGGGAACTGGGGAATCTGAGAGTGTTAGTACTCGGTCTGGGAAATCCTATTCTGACCGACGACGGGGTCGGCATCCACGTGACGCGGGCGGTGCTAGCGCATGGCCTACCGGAGGGCGTGGACTGTGCTGAAGCGAGCGTCGGCGGACTGCGCTTGCTGGACGCCCTCGCCGGTTACGACCGGGTCGTCATGGTCGACGCCATTCAGACCCAGGGCGGCAGGCCGGGTGAGATCTATCGACTGCATGCCGGCGACCTGCGGCAGTCGTTGCACTCGGGTTCGACGCATGATCTATCCCTGTCCGGTGCATTGGCCCTGGGGCGGGGGCTGGGCATGGCGTTGCCCGAGGACGAGGCCATCACCATCCTTGCCGTCGAGGCAGAGGATGTGCTGACCTTTGGAGAGACTTGCACACCAGCGGTGGAGGCAGCTCTCCCTCGCGCCGTGGAGGCAGTGCTGGGAGAGTTGGAGGTGCACAGACCGTAGAGTGCCAATTGCCTGTCGGGCCGAGCATCGGCGGGCCGGCGGGGGCTGCTGCGCAGAAGATCAGCCATGTCGGATGCACTTGTGCACGCACAAACCACCTCTGGAGTGCAGCCGATTCTTGCTCGTCTTCGCACGTCATTAGCGCATTGGCCATAGTGATGGTACGATGATGTAACGGTTGACAGAGTCTGACGCACAACTGGTCGAAGAATGTGCATTCTTTCTCAATATTGTGTACAATGGGGGTGAGCCTCAGGCAGGAAGCGGGTCAGGTCTGGCTTGGCCTAACCAAAGTGAATCCAACATGACCGAGGAGGTCTGAGACCATGTCGGAAAAACAGAACATTCTGGTAGTTGACGATGATGTCCAGTTGGTGGACACGGTAAGAACCCTGCTGGAAAGCGTTGGATACACTGTTACCTACGCCTACCAGGCCGAAAAGGCCATAGAGTTGGCCAGGGAGACAGAGCCGGACCTGATCCTATTGGACATCATGTTTGCCGGTCCGCCGGGACCAGACGGGGTTGAGGTTTCGAGACGGATTCGCCGGGATCCCGTTCTCAAGGACGTTCCGGTGATCATCCTCTCCGGGGTCAAAGAAGTGCTTGACATGCCGGTGAAGCTCAGCCCGGACGAGGATTATATGCCGGTGGAGGCTTTTATCGAAAAGCCCGTCAAGCCGAACGAGCTGCTGAGTGAGATCGAGAAGGTTCTTGGACCGCGAGACTAGAGATGGGCTGACGATCTCGATCCGCCAGCAGCTCAACCGGACGCTGGTGGGAGCCACACGCAAGAACCGAATCCGCATCCCGGCGATGTCCATCGCCCAGGGGGTGCGCGGTGCAATGCAGGAACGATGAGGAAAAGGGAATTGGGGATCATAACGATAGAAGGCGCAAGGAGGAGAGACCGATGAAGATTGACCAGTACGAATTTCCCGA
>CBDUWJ010000135.1:0-6724 GCA_965370895.1 uncultured Anaerolineae bacterium
GTGCTGCGGTGATCTTGGTTGCCAGGGCCAAGCCAAGGGCGATGCCGAGTATTGCCTGGCGGCGCTGCCCGTCACCCCGAGCAACACCGGCTGCCAGATTCAGGGTGAGCATGACAAAGAAGGTCAGGAGGGGGTCTGTGGTGTAAAAGCGGGCCAGTTGCACATGGAGAACGGCCAGGCTGACCAGGGCCGCGGCCAGCAGGGCACTCCCCCTCAGTCCCGGCCGCTTGCGGAGGGGAGGATCAAGGGTGCGCGCCAATCGGGGCGGGAGGTACAGGGTGCAGGCCAGGCGGAAGGTGAGATACACGGTGCCCAGGTCAAAGAGGACTGCAAGGGGGCGACCGACCAGGTGCAGGTTGTCAGGATCCCGGAGGGCGGGCCAGAGAGGCGCAAGCAAGACGGTAACCAGCTTGAGAAGGTAGAATGGCAGCGAGCCATAGGCGAAAGAGCCGGGGTTGAGTGGGCTATCCGGGCTCAGGGCTTCAGCCAGGGAGCGGGGCCACCCCAGGTCCATGGTCACAAAGTAGATCTGCCGCTCATCGGGATGGAGCCAGTGGCCGGCGTCCCAGTTTAGGCCGTAGAGGCGCAAAGCCGCGCCCACGGCCAGAATCAGAGCCAAGATCACAAGTTCGCTGCGAGCCTTGCGAAGGTCCATTGCGGCAGTCTTTCAGGAGCTACTACGTGCTTTCCGACGGCGGACAGCGATTGCCCTCAACTCGGCCGTCTCCCAGGACGTCCGATGTTGCAAGAGGACCTGGTCGCACGGTTCCAGGAGTCTTGAACCAGGATCGGGAGATCAGCCTCTCCTGATCCCCACGATCGCGCCGGTGACCTTGGTTACGTCCAGGTATCCCTGATGGGCAATGATCGCTTCGGCCTCGGCCTGCATCAAGTCGAGCACGGCCTGCCACTCGGCGTCAGTGTGACCAGGTCGCATAAAGAGCGCGCGACCGCTGGCGACATAGTCCACAAAGGGTTGGGTGCTGGGAAAGCGCAGGGTGCCGGGCAAGGTGTGCGTCTCCACCTGGGCAAAGTGGGGCTGGAAAAAGACCGCGCCGTTCTCCAGGGAGAAGCGATCCTCCGGCGCCTCGAGCTGCGCCATGGCCGGGCAGCGCGCGGCAGCTCGGGCAAGGAGAGCCCGGTATTCCGGCATGGTGTGTGCGCTGTTGGTCGTAGCCAGAAAACGGCCTCCGGGGCGGAGCACGCGGGCCGCCTCGCCCACAGCGCGGTGGATGTCGGGCACGTGATAGAGCATGTGGCGGGCCATCACCACGTCGAACGCCGTGTTGCGGAGGGGCAGGGATTGGGCATCGCCCACGAAAAAGCGGACGGGCAGGCCAGCCGCCAACTCGATCCCTTTGGCGACCATGCCTGGGGACAGGTCAAAACCGACCAGTGCACTCCAGCCGTCATGGCGGTGCGCCATCTCGCGCAACAGGTCACCTCGGGCACAACCCATGTCCAGCACCCGCTCATCGCTTCGCCACGCCAGCCGTTCCAGGGTCCACCGACCAAAGTCCACGGGGTCCACGGTGTACAGTTGGTGGGTGCGATAGCGGACGTCAAGGTGGCTGTCGTCGGCATAGGCCTTTTCGCGCAGAACTTCCTGGTCGTGCACAGGGCTTGAGGTCATGTTCGCCTCCATGCGTAGGATAGCCGCGGTAGGGCCATTTGTCAAGAACGGCGCTCAGCGTTCTCCTTACCTATCCTAGCCACTGCGAGCACCGCCATGACAGGCTGGCGACCTCTCGCCGGCTAGGGGCAATTCCCCAGGGTTCAGCGATTGACAGGCCGAGCGCCAGCCGCTATAATGGACTGGTCGTGCGGGTGGGATGGAGGATCGATGGCAACAGACATGACGCTGCAAGAATGGGATGAGCAGTTTACCCGCCAGGCCGGCTGGACGCGGGCCACGCGAACTCACCTCTACCGGCGGGCCAACCTTCTGCGGGCCAGGCGTGTGCTGGACGTGGGCAGCGGCACCGGCTTCGTGACGGAGGAACTGGCCTCCCGGACTGGCGGACAGGTGACCGGTGTGGATCTGGACCCGGCGATGGTGGCCTATGCGCGGGCGCGGAATGGTCGGGCCGAGTACCGGCCCGGCGACGCCCACGGCCTGCCCTTTGGCGATGCCTGGTTCGACGTGACGGTCTGCCACTTCCTGCTCTTGTGGTGCCGAAATCCGGCGCAGGCTGCCCAGGAGATGATCCGCGTGACCCGGCCCGGTGGTGTGGTGTTGGTCTGCGCTGAACCCGATTACGGCGGGCGAATCGATCACCCCGCCCTACCCCTGGGTCGCTGGCAGGCGGAGGCGCTGCGGCAGGAGGGAGCCGATCCCTGTCTGGGACGCAAGCTGCGTGAGCTGTTCGCCCTGCCGGGCGTCCGCCAGGCCGACGTGGGCCTTTTCCCTGGCCTCTGGGATCTGGCGACGTTGCGCGCCGAGTTCGAGGCGGAGTGGGCGTTGTGGGAGCGCTCCTTGGCCGGAACCGTTCCCCCTGACGAACTGAAACGGTGCAGGGACACAGATCTGGCCGCAATGGAATCAGGAACCCGGTTGGCGTTCATGCCGGTGTTCTATGCCCTGGTCCGGGTCTGACCGACTTCCTCCAAGATAGCCGGTCCCAAGAGTGAACTTTTCTTGCCGTTCCGACGTTATACTAGTGACGCGAAGCCGGCCCTGGTGCGGGTAGGCCCCAACCGGCTTCTCAACCCGATGCCCGTTCAGCTTGGACGAAGCCTGGACGGGCATCACTTCTACCTTTGGCAGGGATCATAGTCTTTGCCCAGAATGACCTGGATGTCTGCCGGGTTGGGTAGGTTGGGCGGCGCCTCGTTGCCGGTTAGATCGTGCACGGCGCTGAGGGGCACTTTCAACTGGCGGGCGATCCGCTCTCCAGCAGCCGGGTCTCCTGTGTAGACGTTGATCCGTGTCCCGACATAGTCCTGGCGATCGGCCTTGCCGGTATCGACCACCTCAAACCCCTCCCATCGCAGGACAGCAGCAGCCAGTTTCTCGGCATCGCGGCGCTGCGCTCCGCTCAGCACCTGGACACGCACCTTGTCCGCTGCCTCGAGCTGGGCTGGATTCCCTGGTGCGTAAAAGGCTTCCAACATCGCCCGCATCTTGGCCTCCTGAGGCAACAGGACCGCTGCCCCCTGAGGTGTTCTCCAGCTCTTGACGACCTTGCGGTCGATGGCCTTGCTGAGGATATCCTGAGGTTGGAGCTGTAAGCCCATGTAGGCGAGATTGACCACCAGGTCCAGCGGCAGGTCGGTGTCGAAGGTGTCTGCCATTGCCAGCCACAGCACCGGCAGTCTTGGGACAACATCCGGCGTGAGGGCCTGGTCCCACAGAGCCATCAGCACCTTTCGCTGGCGCAGGCCACGGTCAAAATCGCTGGTGGTCTTGCGCGAGCGGGCGTAACGCAAAGCCTCATTACCATTCATGTGGTACATGCCAGGTTTGAGTTTGATGTCGGGCAGAGGACAATCCACGTCGATGTTCAGGCCGCCGATGGTGTCAATGATCTTCATGAACCCCTGCATATCCACCCGAGCATAGTAATGGATAGGGATGCCCAGGTTGTGGTGAATCGTCTGCTTGACCCGCTCGGTTCCAGTGCCCCTCTTGGCCAGCTCACCCCATAGCTCCGCGGTATTGACCCGGTTGTAGCCGTGGCGCGGGATATAGACCCACAAGTCACGCGGAATGGAGAGGAGCCGGACGACGTTATCCTCGGTGTCCAGGGAGAGGACGATCATGGTATCGGTGCGCCAGGCACGCGACTTGGCTCGCCTGTCGGATCCCAAAAGCACGATGTTGGTATAGCGGTCCGGGATATTGACCCGGAAGGCGGTCTTGGGCGCGGGGGTGGGAATTGGACTGGGCATGGCCGTCACAGCACTGCTGGGATCCACTGCCAGTGCAGGCGGCACAACCACAGTCCCCACAGCGGCTGGCTCGGTCAAAGAATCATACCAGGGCGTCTTGGTGACGGTCAGGGTGGAAGCTTCAGTGGGCGAGGTGCTCGTTGCGACCACAGAAGCGGCGACTGACGCTGCGGGTGTAGGCGGTGCGATCGTGGCTTCTGCAGAGGCTGGGTTCGCTGAGTCGACGGGCCGGGGGGTGCTGGACGGTACGGAGGTGGCAGTGCCGCTCTCCGTGATGGCCTTGGGAAACGCAGCCGCCAGTGCTGACGTGGGCAGTGCGATGGTGGTCTCTGCAGGGGTTGGGTCCGCTGAAGCGGCGGGCTGGGGCGTGCTTGTGGGTGTGGAGGTGGAAGTGGCGCCGGTCGTCAAGGTCTCGGGAAACCCAGTCGCCGGTGCCGGTGTCGGCGCCGCAAGGGTGGCTTCTGCAGAGGCCAGTACAGAGGCTGGTGTGGCCCAAGCGGCGGGCAGGGGTGTGCTCGTGGGTGCGCTGGTGGGTGTGCTGCTGGGTACGCTGCTGGGTACGCTGCTGGGTGTGCTCGTGGGAGAGGGGGTGGGTGTCATGGTCACGGGAGCCTCAGTCGCCGGCACCGGTGTGGGCAGCGCATCCGTGGGCGCGGCGGATGTCGGTGTGACCAAAGCGCCCGGTCGGGGCGTACTGGTCAGAGCATGTCTGGCTGTGGTGGTCACAGCCGGCATCGCAATAGCCGGGAGAGGCGATTGTCCTGGCACATGCAACCGCTGACCGATAAAGATGGTGCGTGTATTCAGACAGTTGGCCCACATCAGGGTCCCTGTGTCGGTGCCGTAGCGCTGCGCAACCAACCCGAGTGTGCTACCCTGCTGGACGACGTGGATGCCCCAATCCCTGCGCAGAACGCACGAGGGTGGCGCGGTGGGCATGGGCACAGTGGCCCCAACCGTGGGTAGATCAGTGGATTTTGTGATTCTGACTGCTAGTCCAGTCGCAGGCTGACTCGGCTGGGAGGAGGGTGCTTGGACCAGGGAGGACCAGCCCAAAGCGATAGCCTGGGACGGCGCTTCATTGGACGACGGCCACATCCACCAGTCGATCAGGATCGCTACCGATGCAGCCGCCAGGATGATCGCCATCCAGATGAGGAATCGAGTCAACCGATCAGGGCCTGACCCACTGTTGTCCAAAGGCTTGGTTTCTGTGAACTTCATACCTTCCACGCGGCTGCAAGGGCATAGTAAACAGGCAGATTATATCACAAATCGCTCGAATGGACAAACCGAGATGCGTTCAGGGGCATCATCCGGTAGTCTGAGGAGACGGCGGGCCTGACAGGTTTCCATCGGATGCGGAGCATCCGCAACCTACCAGGTCTGCAGGTCGATGGTCGAAAGCTCTCAGAGAGACCCGAATTCCTCACCGTTGGCAGGGATCATAATCACGGCCCAGGACAACCCGGATGTCCACGGGGTTAGATGGATCGGGCGGTTCCGGAATTGTCGTATAGTCCTGAACGGCCTTGAGCGGCACCCCCAGCACCCGGGCGATGCGCTTGCCATCAGAGAGGTCCCCCCGATAGACAAGGATCTGCGTCTCGTCATAGTCCATACGGCTGGCCTTGCCCTTGCTCACGATCCTGAACCCTTTCCGACGCAATTCAGCAGCCGCCAACTGCTCAGCCTCGCTGCGACGCCAGCCTTTCAGAACCTCGACCCGCACCTTGTTCGGTACGTCCACGCGCGTCGTGTCGACCGGTGCGTAGAACTCTTCCAATAGCGTGCGGATCTCTTCCTCGCGAGGCAGGAGGACCATGGCCCCCGCTGGCGTGGTCCAGGGCTTGGTGTGTTTATTGGTAATGGCCGTCTGCAGAATCCGCTGGGCCTCGAGCCTGAGGCCCAAAGAGGCCAGGTTGATCGCCTGGTCCAGGGGCAAATCAGTCTGGAAACTGTCCGCCATCGTCAACCACAACTGTGGTATCTTGGGTATGATCTTGGGGGTCAGGATCTGGTCCCAAAGGGCTATCAACACCTTGCGCTGGCGGCGTCCCCGGTCATAATCGTTGGTGCTTTTCCGCTTGCGAGCGTAGAGCAAAGTCTGCTCCCCGTCCATGTGGTGCATGCCTGGTTTGAGATCGATCTCAGGCACAGGACAAGCGACATCGATGTCCAGTCCACCCAGCTTGTCTATGATGTCGACAAATCCCTGGAAGGTTACCCGCCCGTAGTAGTGGATGGGAATGCCCAGGTTGCGGTAGATCGTCTTCTTGACAGTCTCCGCTCCGCCCCCTTCCTCCGCCAACTCACCCCACAGCTCCGCTGTGTTGATCCGATCATAGCCGTAGCCCGGAATGTCTACCCACAGGTCGCGGGGTAGGTGGAGGAGGCGAACCACATTGTCCTCTACGTCGATCGAGACGATGATCATCGTGTCGGTACGCCAGGTGTCGCTCCTCTGATGGGGACGCACGTCGGTACCAAGGAGCACAATGTTCATGTACCGGTTGGGGATATTGACCCGAAAGGCCCCCCTGGGTCCGCGGGTGACGACAGGCACGGGCAAGGGGGTGACCGGCAGCTCCACCACCGGCGCTGGAGTGGCTTGTGCCACGTCCGAATCCGCTGCTTCCGGCGTCGCCGAAGCGGCGGACGGGGGTGTGCCCGCAGGGGCAAGCGGAGTAGAGCCTGGCGGCACTGGTGTCGCAAAGGTGGGAAGGGCGAGCGGCCCGGGCACGTACAACCGCTGACCGATCAGGATGGTGGGATCTTCCAGGCAGTTGACCTGCTTGAGGGTTTCTGTGTCCGTGCCGTAGCGCAGTGCCAG
>CBDUWJ010000136.1:0-6720 GCA_965370895.1 uncultured Anaerolineae bacterium
AACCAGATAACCTGAAACGCATTGAGGGGATCGGTCCCAAGATCTCCAGCGTGCTTCAGGCTGCGGGCATCTGGACATTCGCCCAACTGGCGGATACCAGCGTGGAGGAGCTTTCGCAGATCCTGAAAGATGAGAGCCCCAGGCTACTGGCGATAGCCGATCCTGGCACTTGGCCCGAGCAGGCCAGCCTGGCTGCTGCTGGTGAGTGGGACGCCCTAGCGGCACTGCAGGACCAAACCAAGGCTGGCCGACGGGTGCAGTGATCTTTCGATGGAAGCCACAGTACTGTAGGAGGCAGACTTGAGCGGACACTCTAAATGGTCTACGATCAAGCGTAAGAAGGCGTCGACCGACGCCAAGAGAGGGCAGATCTTTACCAAGTTCGGGAAGGAGCTCGCCCTCGCTGCCCGAGAGGGTGGTCCGGACCTCGACACCAACTTCAAGTTACGGCTCGTGGTCGACAAAGCCAAAGCGGCCAACATGCCCAAGGACAACATAGAACGCGCCATACGCCGGGGAGCGGGCCTGGAGAAAGGCGCCATCCTGGAAGAGATCACCTACGAGGGCTATGGGCCGCACGGCGTGGCTCTGCTCATCCAGGTGGTCACGGACAACCGCAACCGGGCGGTGGCCGACATCCGGCGTTGGTTCAACAAGCTGGGCGGCGGTCTGGGGGAGGCCGGCTGCGTGGCCTGGCAGTTCGAACCCAAGGGTTACTTTACCCTCGCGCCTGACGACCGCGATCCAGACGAGCTCTTTGACATCGCCGTGGAGAGCGGCGCTGATGATGTTGCCTTTAGCGATGACCTCATCGAGATCTTTGCCGAGCCGGCCGACTTTCAGACCGTGCGGGAGGGCCTCGAACAGCACGGGCTCAATCTGGCGTCCGCCGAGATAACCATGATGCCCAAGACCACCATCACACTGAGCGAGAAGCAGTCGTTCCAGAACATGAACCTGATCTCCACACTGGAAGACTTGGACGACGTACAGCAGGTGTACTCCAATCTGGACATCTCGGACGAGCTGATGGCCGGATTCGAGGCACAGGCGTAGTGCTGATCCTGGGGATCGACCCCGGCACGGCCATCACCGGCTACGGGCTGGTGCATGAAGACGATGTGGGGTTGGCCCTGGTGGCTTATGGCGTAATCACTACGCCGGCGGGCCAGTCGCTGTCAGAGCGCTTGCAGATCATCTATCAGGGCCTGAGGGACGTCATCCGCGAACACCAGCCCGAGGCGGCTGCTGTTGAGGAACTGTTCTTCAGCCGCAACGTGCGTACGGCGCTGTCGGTGGGCCACGCCCGGGGAGTAATACTGCTGGCCCTGGCCGATGCCGGGCTGCCGGTCCACGAGTACAAGCCGGTGCAGGTCAAGCAGGCCGTCGCCGGCTATGGCGGCGCGGACAAGCGGCAAGTCCAGGAAATGGTGCGGATGCTGCTCGACCTGGAGCACGTGCCCAAGCCCGACGATGCCGCCGATGCCGTGGCGGTGGCGGTATGCCACATTCACTCGGCGCGGATGGCAGCCATGATAGCAGATGCGGACCAGACAACGGATGCAGGATAGAAGATGATCGCCAGTCTGAGCGGAACACTGGCAGCCACCAGCAAGGATTCCGTCGTCGTTCAGGTGGGGGGCGTTGGCTTTCGGGTCTTTGTGTCACAAGCGTTCCTCGACCGCCTGGGCGGGCCGGGCCAGGAAGTGACCCTGCATACGCACCTGCACGTCCGGGAGAACGAACTGACCCTCTACGGCTGCGAATCAGAGGAGGAATTGGCCCTGTTCCGCACACTATTGAGCGTGTCGGGCATCGGGCCAAAGGTGGCGCTGGCCATCCTATCTACACTGGCACCCGACCAGCTACGGACGGCCATCGCCCAGGAAGACGTGACACTGCTGGCCCGCGTGCCGGGCATCGGACCCAAGACGGCGAGGAAGCTGGTCTTTGATCTGAAGGACAAAGTAGTCGCCGGGGCGCCTGGGGCCGAGCCCCGACCCGGCCTCACCGAAGCTGACGCCGACCTCATCGCCGCGCTGACCAGTTTGGGCTATAGCGTGACCGAAGCTCAAGAGGCCATCCGCGCGCTTCCGCGTCCCGCCGGGCAGCCACTGCCTCTGGAGGAGCAGGTCCGGTTGGCGTTGGCCTATTTTGCTACACCGGGCTAGCCGCTTTTCCGCAAGGCAGCCCACAGCACCTATCCTGAGCAGAGAAAAGGGATATGCAATCCTGCATAGAGACCTCGGAGACCTTGGAAGCCTCCAAGGTCTCTCACTTTTCGGCTGTATCGCCGGGGCGGCGGATCACTTTCTTGACCCGTTTTCTAAAGGTCCGGCGGTTCAGCAGCACCCGCCGGCCGCAGACCTGGCATTTTAGGCCAATGTCTGCGCCGATGCGTACCACCCGCCATTCGTAACTGCCACACGGATGGGGCTTGCGCAAGCGCACCAGATCATCGATCTGGACGTCTTGGGGCATGGATCACGCTCCTTCGATCCGTCACTCTGAGAGATTGCTGTGCAGTACGTCCCGCAGCAGATCAGGCCGGCTGGTGATGATGAGATCCACCCCCAGCCGCACCAGGCGGCGCATTTCGCCTGGATCGTCAACCACCCACGCGTGGACGCGGTAGCCCCGGGCGCTGGCCCAGCGCATCGATTCGTCGTTGACCATCGTATAGTGGGGGTGCAGCGCATCGAGCCTGACCAGGAAGCGCAACCACGGCCTGCGCAGGAGTATGGGCAGACTGGGGCCATAGAGCAGTCCAACGGGGATCCTGGGATTGAGCTGTTTGACGCGGCGCACCGCCAGGGGATTGAACGAGGAGACGATGACCCGGTCCACAAGGTTACGGTCCTCAATCAGGCGCACAACCTCCACTGCCAGGCCGTCGTCACGCAGGCTCAGCGTCTTGAGTTCGATGTTGAACAGCAGACGATGGCCAACCGCGTCAATGACCTCGTGCAGCGTGGGGATGCGCTGCCCGGCGAAAGCCGGGTCGAACCAACTCCCGGCATCAAGTTCTTTGAGTTCGGCGAGGCGTTTGTCCCGCACGGCGCCATGACCATCGGTGGTCACATCGAGGGAAAAGTCGTGGATAACCACAACCTCGCCATCCTGAGAAAGGTGCGCGTCGAACTCGATCCCATCGGCGCCCAGCTCAGCGGCCAGCAGAAAAGCCGCCAGGGTGTTGGCTGGTGCTTGATGGCTGGCACCCCGGTGGGCGAAGCTGAGCGGATGGTCAAGGTAGAAGGGATTCACAAGGCACAACTGCCAGAACGCAAAGCACAAAGCTCAATGCTGAAGGCACAATGCTTGGTTCCGCCAATCACAGGTCATTGCGCATTGTGCATTCTGCTTTGTCCGTCAGGCTGTAGCTTCGCCTGGGTGGCCGACCACTTCACCTGTCTCCCAGGTCACCAGCAAGGGCACGGCGGTAAAGATGGATGAATAAGTGCCAGATAGTAGTCCCACCAGCAGCACGGCCACGAATTGCTTGGTGGTCGCCCCGCCCAACAGCAGGAGGGCAATCAGCACAAACATGGCGTTGAGCTGTGTGGCTAGCGAGCGATGGATCGTCTCCAAGAGACTGCGGTTGACTATCGTCTCGTAGGACTCTCCGCGGCGCTTGGGGATGTTCTCGCGGATGCGGTCGAACACGACGATGGTGTCCTGCACGCTAAAGCCTATGACCGTCAGCAGCGCAGTCAGGAAGAGGGCGTCAGCCTCCCAGTTCAGCACCAAGCCGGCAATGGAAAAGAGCCCCACGGTTACAAGGACGTCGTGGATCATCGCGGCGATGGCACAGGCACCATAACGGACGGCGTTGGGCACCTTGCGGAAGGCAAAGACGATATAGACCAGGATGAACAGAGCGGCTACCGCCACGGCAATGGTGGCCGCGCGTGTCACCTCGGCGCCCACCCTCGGCCCCACGGACTCGAAGCGCAATTCCTCCACCGCACCATATTTACCACGCAGGTCGTTGAGGATCTGGTCTTTGATCTCCGGGTCCATTGGTTTGGCCCGAACCAGAACCGTCTCGGCATCTACTGTTGTCTGCACCGTAGTTCCCAGAAAACCGTGATCCAAAAAGACCTGGCGCACCTCCGCTGACTGGACGGGCTGGTCGAAGCGGATCTCCAACATGGCGCCGCCGGTGAAATCAATACCCAGCTTGACCGGCGAGCCATATACCACAGTGGAGTAGATCATCGCAACCAGGCCGGGGAGGATGATCAGGGCCGACAGCAAAAAATACCAGTGTCGCTTTTCAACGATGTTGAACATAAAAAAGACTCTCCTTGCCTATCCTGAGCCCTTCGGCTTTGCTCGGCACAGGCTTGCCGAAGGGTCCATCGCGGTCACGTACCCAGTAAGAACTTGTTGCTCGCCAGTTTGTCGCCCAGCAAGTCAACAGTCAGCCGCATCAGGGTCCGGGTGACGGTGATGGCGGTGAACAAGTTGATGATCACGCCCAGGGCCAGGGTGACGGCAAAACCCCTCACAGCTCCCGCGCCAAACGTGGATCCAAAGTAGAAGAGGATAGCACAGGTGATCAAGGTAGAGATGTTCGAGTCGCGGATGGAGGTCCAGGCCCGGCTGAATCCGGCCTCTATCGCCGAGTTCAGGCTACGTCCGGCGCGCAACTCCTCTTTCATCCGCTCGAAGACGAGAATGTTGGCGTCCACGGCCATGCCGGTGGAGAGGATAAAGCCGGTGAGGGCCGGCAGCGTCAAAGTGACCCCTGTGAAACCCATGGTAGCCAGACCGAACGTGGCAATGAGCAGGACACCGCCAAGGATCAGGGGCCAAACATCGTCCCGGTCTGCAAGATAGCTGATGATCATGAGCAGGCTGATGATGAGTAGGACAGGCCAGCCAACCTTAAAGACGGCCAGGTTGATCAGGCCATAGAGAATCAGGGCCAGATCAGCCAGAAAGCCAGGTAGGCGATAGTAGATCAGCATAAAGAGTAGGATGATGCTGAGGCCCACCGCGGCCGCCTGGAGACTCCGCTGTATAGAATCCTGGCCCAGAGTGGGGCCGACCACTCGGGTCGCCTCTACGCGCAAGGGCACCGGCAGTGCACCATACCTGAGCTGGACCACCAGATTGCGCGCCTCATCCAAGACAAAGTCCCCTTCGATGACACCCTGCCCATCGGGGATCTGGCTGCGGATCACGGGGCTGGAGATCACCTCCTTGTCCAGGACAATGGACAGGAATTTGTTGACGTTGCGACCGGTAAAGTCCGCAAAGATGCGCCCCCCTTCCTCGGTCAGTTCGAAGGCGATCATAAACTGTCCCGTCTGTTCGTTGCGCTGAACTGCAGCCGTCTTGAGATGGGCACCGGTGAGGACAGTGGCAAAGACTCGGTCCGTGATGGTTGGGCCGGCCGTAGGCTCAGAAGGCTCGCTGATAGGGGACGCGCCGGCGGTGGGCGCGCCGGTACCGGGCGTTCCGGTCGCCGGCTGTGAAGGAGTCAGCGCCGGTGATGGCGGTTCGATTTCCAGGAGGGTGGTGATTGGCAGAGTTTGGGTAAGGCTTTCACCGGGTGGCACGATCTCTGCCGATTCGGGCTCCACAAAATGAGTTTGAGCCCCTTCCGACTCGAGCTGTGGATAGGTAGTCTGCACGATGCTACTGGCGGGCAGGAAAAAGTCGCCCGCATCGACGAACTCCAGCAGGCCGGTCTCCTTGATGACAGCGATGGCCGCTTCTGGATCTCGGATGCCGGGCAACTCAATAATGATCCGCCGCTCGCCCTGGGTCTGGACCAGGGGTTCGACGACCCCCAGGGCATTGACCCGCTTGTCGATGATCTGGGACACTACGTCCAGCGAACCGGGTTCAGGTTTCTCGTCAGGTGGCAGGTCCGCCTCCAGCAGCACCTGGAGACCTCCCTGTATGTCCAGCCCTTGTTTGATCTCAAAGGCCTGGTCCACCTTGATCGGTCCCAGCTCGATGTGTAGGCCAGGGCTATTGGGCAGATCAATGTACACGACGATGAGGGCCAAGATGATGATAACGACGACAAGCCAGATAGTGCTTCTTCTCTTCATATCCTTTTCGCGGTTCCTCCCAGCGGTACGCGTTCTTGGAAGCCTTGCGTGAAGTTGAGGCTGTGAAACCCTTGCATCTCGCCACTAGCAATCAAGCGTACGAATTTCCGAGATCTTGGCCTGGCAGGCTCGACGAGAACAGAGGCCGCTACCAAGTCCTCTTCAGAATACGACTCGGGGCGCCTCACGAGTTCGTTGTGCACAGCGTTTTGGGCTAAGGGCAAGATGCGAGGGTAGATGGCTCCTGCACCCAGATCCTCGACGAAAGTGCGATTTGAATGTCTTTCACAGTGACAATATCGGTCGCATACGGCGTCAACGCGCGAATGTCCTCGAGCCCCAGACCGGGGTAGTAGCCTTGGATGATTTCCCGAAAGACGCCCTCTTGCACTAGCGCGCGGACACTCTGCACGGGGGTTCTGGTGCCAGCTAGGCACGGTTTCCCCAAATGGAAATTCGCATCCACGGTAATTCTCTCTCTCACGTTTTCCCTCAAAACTTGGCGCAAACGAACCGATTATACTTTATCGCCTGGCATCTGTCAAGCTACTTGACAGGCTTGTGAAAGTCGGCTATAATGGCGCAAATGAGGGCGTGGGAAGCGCCCTGCCATAATGCAACGACGAGGAACAGGAGGAGTAGGCGGGCGGGC
>CBDUWJ010000137.1:0-6719 GCA_965370895.1 uncultured Anaerolineae bacterium
CCTGGCATGGCATTTCGTCAAATAAGAAACAAAAAAAGTGAAGGAGGAGACAATGTTCAGTAACAAGAAACTGGCGATCTTTGTGGTCCTGATGATGATCGCCCCCATCGTGTTGGCGGCTTGTGGCCCCACGCCAGAGCCCCAGGTTGTGATCGAGACCGTGGTGGTCGAAGTGACCAAGATTGTCGAGAAGGAAGGCAAAGAGGTCACCGTCATCGAGACCCAGATCGTTGAGGTCGAGAAGGAAGTGCCAGTGGAAGTGGAAGTGGTGGTCACCGCCACCCCGGAGCCTGGCGCGCAAAAGCCGGTGACCCTGCTCTGGAACTTTGGCACCGAGCCCCCGCAGGTTGACCCCGCGCTGAGCACCGATACAACCTCTGTCCAGGTTGACGAGCTGCTCTTCCTGGGGCTCACCGACTTTGACGACGAGACCAGCGAGGTCATTCCCGAGCTGGCCACCGAGTGGGAGGTTTCGGAGGACGGTCTGACCTGGACATTCCACATGCGCGACGACGTGCCGTGGGTGCAGTACAACCCGGCCACCAAGGAAGTCACGGTCATGACCGACGACGATGGCAACCCGCGGATGGTCAACGCCCACGACGTCGAGTACGCCGCCAAGCGCACCATCGACCCCGCCACGGCCTCTGACTATGCCTACGTGCTGTACATCATCAAGGGCGCTATGGCCGTCAACACCGGCGAGGAGACAGACCTGGACACCATCGGTGTCGAGGCTATCGACGACTATACCGTGGCCTTTACCCTGGAGCAGCCGGCCGGCTACTTCCCGGGTATCGCCAGCATGTGGGTCGTGCGCCCGGTCTATGCCCCCATCATCGAGGAGTGGGGCGCGCGCTGGATCGAGCCTGGCTTCATCGTCACCAATGGCCCCTACCTGCTGGACGAGTGGGCCCACGACGACCACATGAACTTTGTCAAGAACCCCGAGTACTATGACGCCGACAGCGTGCAGATCGAGCGCATCGAAGGGGTTATGATCGTCGAGGCTTCCACGGCCATGGCCATGTACGAGAACAACGAGCTCGATATCACCGGCCCGCCGCTGGAGGACATGGACCGCATCAAGGGCGATCCTGTCCTGGGCGAGGAACTGTATATTGCTCCGCGCCTGTGCACCTACTACTATGGCTTTACCAACAACAAGCCGCCCTTTGACGACGTGTTGGTCCGCAAGGCCTTCTCGGCGGCCATCAACCGCCAGAGCCTGATCGACAACGTGACCAAGGGTGGGCAGATACCGGCCAACACCTTTGCCCCGCAGGGCATCTTTGGCGCTGTGCCCCAGGACCCGGACATTGCGCCCTGGATCCTGGACTATGAGATGGGCGTGCAGCAGGCGCAGGAGTGGCTGGCCGAGGCCGGCTATCCCAACGGCGAGGGATTCCCCACCGTGACGCTGATGCACAACACCAGCGAAGGGCACCGCTCCATCGCTGAGGCGATCCAGGCCATGTGGCGCGAGAACCTCAACGTCGATATCGAAGTCGTTAACCAGGAGTGGGGCGTCTACCTGGACACCCTCAAGAACGTGACGCCGCTGGCGGACATGCCGCACATCTGGCGTCTGGGCTGGTGCGCCGACTATGCCGACCAGAACAACTGGTTGCACGAGGTGTTCAACAACTCCGAAGGCGCGAATCGTCTGCGCCGTGGTTGCCTGGACGAGACCTGCACCGAGATCGAGGAGCTGGAATTCGACAAGCTCACGAAAGAAGCTGGCGCCGCACAGGATCCTGACGCACGCAAGGAGATGTACGCGCGGGCCGAAAAGATCCTGAGCGAAGAAGAGGCCGCCTATGCTCCGATCTACTACTACACCACTGTAGTCCTGAACAAGCCGTGGATCGATCGCACGTACCAGCAGCTTGGCGGGCAGCACTTTGACAAGTGGACGATCGACTGGGAGGCCAAGCAGGAAGCCACCGGAGATTAGTCCCACCACTGTATCCTAACGGCCATGCAGTCCTTTCCCGGGGCTGCATGGCCCTTTTCGAGCGAGACCGTTGCAAGCATAGCCACGTGTGCCTGAAAAAGGTGATGGTTCGCTTTTCGGGTCTCGGTTCGGCTTCATACTTGACGAGCGTTGTTGCTGGGGGGCGAACATGGGTCAGTATGTTATTCGACGCACATTGTGGTTCATTCCCGTGCTCTTGGCCGTGACCATCTTTACCTTCATCCTGGTGCGAGTCATCCCCGGCGGGCCCTTCGATCGCATCGGCGACAAGACCCTGCCGCCAGAGATCGTGGCCAACCTGGAGGCCAAATACCACCTGGACAAGCCGGTGTGGCAGCAATACCTGGACTATCTCTGGAATCTGGCTCATTTTGATTTGGGCCCTTCCTTCAGCTATCGCACCCGTACCGTGAATGACATCATTGCGGATGCGCTGCCTGTTTCGGCCCAGTTGGGGTTCATGGCCATAACCTTGGGGGTGGTCATCGGTATCCCGGCTGGGTGTCTGTCCGCCCTGAAGCACAACACCTGGATCGACCATACGAGCACGTTTGTGGCTATTCTGGGCTATTCTATCCCCAGCCTGGTGATGGGACCGGTATTGATCTGGATCTTTGCCCTGGGTCTGGGGTGGTTCCCTGTCGCCCGCTGGCAGGGGCCGGAGTATTGGGTTCTGCCGGTCGTAACCCTGGGTGCGGGCCTCTCGGCCGGCATCGCTCGCTTGACACGGGGCAGCCTGCTGCAGGTCCTCCAGGAGGACTATATCCGTACCGCTCGAGCCAAGGGGCTGCGCGAACGGGCTGTGGTCATTGGACACGCCCTGAAGAACAGCTTGATCCCCGTGGTCACCATTCTGGGACCCATGTTCGCGGCGGTCATGACGGGTACCTTTGTGGTGGAGCAGATCTTTGGTATCCCGGGATTGGGCAAACACTTTGTGACCAGCATCGGAAACCGTGATTATCCGGTCATACTGGGTACGACCCTGCTGTACGCGGTGCTTCTGGTGGTCGCCAATCTGCTGGTGGACATCACCTACGCCTGGCTGGATCCCCGAATCCGATACGACTGATATCCGACACGAGGGCAATGTCTGCCCGGATCTAGGAGGGAGAATATGACAGAGGCGGTCGGCAGCCAAGAGAAATCTGCTTCGTTTGACCTGGCCCGCAAGCCCCGAAGCCCCATGAGCGATGCGTGGACCACCTTGCTCCAGAACAAGGTCGCCGTCGGCAGCGGCATATTCCTGATCTTGCTCACCCTGGTCGCCATCTTTGCCCCTTGGGTGGCCCCGGAGGGTATTGACGATCAGAAGCTAGAAGACAACTATATGAAGCCGACCTTCACGGACCCGGAATCCCCCTATCTCCTGGGGGCCGATCAGTTTGGACGGGACATCCTCAGCCGGGTGATCTATGGCGCGCGGGTGTCCCTCTCGGTGGCAATTGTGGCCGGGACGGTGAGCCTGGTGCTGGGTATGGCCTATGGCTTGATCGCCGGTTTTATGGGCGGCGCCGTCGACAACGTGATGATGCGCATTGTCGACATTCTCTATGGCTTTCCGTTCCTGATCTTTGTTATCCTACTGCAGGTGTATTTCAAGGCCGTGGCCGGCAAGGGCGCGGAAGGCGCGATAGCCGCTCCCCTCATCGAGCTGGATCGACAGATGGGCGGCATGCTGTTCATTTTTATCGCCTTGGGAGCTCTGAACTGGATCGGCATGTCGCGCATTGCCCGGGGACAGGTGCTGTCGTACAAAGAGATGGAATTCGTAGAGGGGGCCAGGATGATCGGCGCGGGCAATTCGCGCATCATCTTCCGCCATCTGCTGCCCAACATCCTGGGGCCGTGCATCGTCGCCGAGACTATGGCCATCCCCGGCTACATCTTTACCGAGGCATTTCTCAGCTTTATCGGCCTGGGGGTCAACGCCCCCACTCCCAGTTGGGGCATCATGATCAACAATGGCTACCGGGCGCTGAGGTCTCACCCCCACGTATTGTTTGCGCCAGCCGTCGCGCTGGTGGTCACGGTGCTGGCCTTTAACTTTTTGGGGGATGGTTTGCGTGACGCCTTTGACCCGCGCATGAAAGGCACGTTCTAAAGGAACCGTGTCTGCCCGGGCGTAGAGTGCCCCTGGCATTGCTGAAAACGACCTGATGGACCATCCGTCAGGTCGTTTTTTTGGTGATGCCAGAATCACCAGTCGAAGGGAACGCGCCTCCAGTTCGGACAACCTCCCGTACCCCGGAGGCGTCGGCGCCTTGTCCGGCTGGCTCGGACAACCTCCCGTACCCGGGAGGCGCCCGCCCGAGCGCTCGCTCTTGGTGGAATTACCTATGGGTTGAAGAACTTGGGGGCATAGGTCAACACGGTCAGCAAGCCGTCAGTGGCGGCGAAAACGGCATAGGCCTTGAAGAGAGTGGCCCTTTCAGATCGCCGGGCGTAGACGTACATCGCTGCCAGGGCCAAAACTAGGATGAGCGCTGGCACAATCAGGGTCAGCGTTGCGGCCCACTCCCGGGGCACCTGATGGAGAAAAGGCGTGCCTGCGCTCAAGCCCGGCAGGAACACCAGCTTGGCAACAATGTGAATGACAATGGCGATGAGCAGTGCAATCTTGGCAATTAGCTCGCTGAGGTCCTCCTGTCCACTAAAGATGTAGAACAGAATCACCCACAGCAGGGGTGGAAAGGTCCACATGATGGCGATGGGAAGCAGACCTATGGCTGATACGAACCCCCACGTCAGGTCCGCCGCGCCCCGCGCCACGTCAACGGTGCTCGTTCGATCCAGCCACGCTTTCGTTTCTGGGGAGGTGGAAGCGTAATAGACGTCGTACTCCTGAAAGCCGGCGGTGTCGAGCCAGGCCAGGTGCAAGTCCAAATCGGAATCGGCCACCATGGTGGGCATGATCGAAGCACCGGGCGTACTGCTGACCAACTGATAGCCCACCGGCTGGCCCTCGGCAAGGACAAGCATCGCCAACTCCAAGCTACTTGTGGCCCGGGATTGCACCACCATGCTAAAGGTGACCGGCAACTCGCTCTCCTGATTCGACACCGCCGCCGGCCCATTCACAAAGTCGCTGCCACGCACCCCGGGCGGCAGCATCGCCAGTTTGCCGTATCCATATGGACTGGCGTAATCGGCATAGGCTGGCATAGGGTCGGAGGGCAGGCCCAGGGAGCGAGGATTGGAGAGTGAGGGCTTGCCGGGCTTGAAGCTCACGTTGTAGGCAAAAGCCGCCGTTGGAGTGAGGCCTCCGCCCAGATTCTGCACGGACCAGATGACATAAACGGTGTCGGTGTCCAAACCAATGACGGGGCCATGATATACCGCGCTCTCCGCAAACGTGAAGCTGGTCAGTCTATCCCCCTCAGCAGGTACAACCTGCGATCCTTCCAGAGTCGCATAATAGACATCTCTGGCTGACAGCCCCCTGGCGTACAGCCAGACCAGGTGTGTCGTTCCAGAGTCGTCCACCAACACGAAGGGATCGATTCCCTGAGGGATCAGCAAAGTGGGAGGCTGCCGCGTGCTAAGAACGGTGTGGAAAACCCCCTCCTGCTCGTCCTCTGGCGTGCCGCTCCAGATGAAGGCTATCTCCCCGCCCGGGGACAGGTACATCTGAAAGCTGTCTACATCCTCGCCTTTTCTCGACAGGAGAAGGGGCTCTGTCGGCTGGCCATCCTGGCCAATCCGGGCATGATATAGTCTCTCCTCGTTCTGAGTGCGCGACAGCCAGGCCAGATGCAGATTGTCCTCTCCGTCCAGCAGCAGTTGCGGCTTGCGCGGACTGGGCAAGGTGATGGCCAGCCGCTCGTTGAGCAAGACCTTACCCTCTTCGTCGAGATGAGCGTAGTGCATTCTGTATCGCCCGTCGGTTACGCGCTCGGTCCAGACCAGGTGGACGTGTTTCTCCGCGTCCACTTGAAGGGCCACAGGCTCTTTGATGTTGGCCCTGCCCAGTCTCAGCCCCCGGCTCCAGTCCTTCGAAGGTTTCTCGGAGCGGTCGGTCTCGAGACTGCAGCCGCTCAGCAGGAGCAAGGTAAACAAGAGCACGACCGGACCCACTCGACGTATTCTAAGCATGGGCGAAATCTAACCTCCGGGACGAATTCCGACCTGAGAACCTGCTGTTCCCAGGACCGCAGCGGCCAAGGGTTTCTTTTGCGCCGGTCAAGCGGTTTCCCGCAGCACAACTGCGATTCCCCGCCTCCGCGGAACCTGCCCTGAGCTGGACGAAGGGCTCCGGCCCAGAATGACACTTCCTCAGGTTCCCACGGCACGGATACCAGCATGGCATGTTACCCGCCAATTATACCACGAAATGCCCCAAACCTCTACTGAGTAGCGAATAGTCACACCGGAAAAGCCGCTCAGGCCACCCCCGGCGAGGCCTTTTTGAAACACGCACCTTCATCTCCTGGGACACAGATCGGGCACAGTAATTGCGAGTTCATCCATGGCGTGTGCCGCCACTCACAGTGAAATGACATCAGCCCTGTCATTGCGAGAAGCGAGCGTTAGCGAGCGACGAAGCAATCCCCAATTGCTCAAACGAAACCAACTCCACCTCCGACCACAGCGAGAGACAAGATGTCATTAGTAGTTAGTCCATGGCGCACGGCGCCACTCTACAAGTCAGAAACTCGCACTCCGGAAGCCGTCATCCTGTAGTAGCAGCGAAGGATCTCGGTTCGGCAGACGGAGATTCTTCACTCCGCTGCGCTCCGTT
>CBDUWJ010000138.1:0-6709 GCA_965370895.1 uncultured Anaerolineae bacterium
GCCCACTTGTTGGAACTGGAAACTCAGAATGTGCCCCGCGAGGCGCAGCAGATCGCCGACGCGGAATTGAGACTGATCGAGGCCCAGGATGGCTTGCATCAGTCACCACTGCTGGCACGACCGGACTTGAGTGACTTTCACCCTTCGCTGGTGATGGAGGATTACAGCCAGTACGTGCCCCGGGGCCATTACACCCGCAACGAGGCATTGAAGCGCTACTTCCAGGCCATGATGTGGTACGGGCGCATCGGCCTGAGATTGCGGCCCGGGCCACAGCACGACGCCATCGAGTTGGGCCGCCGCCAGACCCGCCAGGCAATCCTCATCACCGCTGCCCTGTACAGCGAGCTGGTAGGCGATGAACTAGCGTTGGACGTTTGGGCGCGGATCTACGAACCGACCGTCTTTTTCGTTGGCAAGGCCGACGACCTGACCGTCTATGACTATGGGCAGGGCATCACGAAAGTGTACGCAGAGACCCTGGACCCGGCGGTGCTGGAGGATGACGCCCAGCTTGACCAGTTCATCGACACAGCCATGACCCTCCGGCCCCCGGCCATCGTGTCCAGCTACGTGGGCGACAGCCAGATCGAACCATATGGTGAGGGCCAGGCGGAAGAGATCACCAAGGGCTTTCGCTTCATGGGCCAGCGATTCATCCCCGACTCTTACATCTTCCAGCAATTGGTCTACAACAAGGTGCGGCTCTACGAGGGGCAGGGCCAGCCGTTCACCTGGAAGTCGACGCCCCGGGGACCGATCCGGGCCTTCCCCCGAGGGTTAGACGTGGCAGCGGTGCTCGGTTCGGACCGGGCGCTGGCCATCCTCGAAGCGGAGGGCGACGTCGAGTACGACGGCTACGGCGAGCAGATGTCCAAGCTACGGGATGAATTCGCCGAACTGCCAGACGAGCAGTGGGTGGAGAACCTTTACTGGAACTGGCTGCACAGCCTACGGCCGCTGCTGACGAAAAAGGGGGAGGGCTACCCGGCCTTTATGCAGACGCTGGCCTGGGTCGACAGAGACATCCATAGTTTTCTCGGTTCCTGGGCCGAGTTGCGCCACGACACCATCCTCTACGCCAAGCAGAGCTACACCATCGTTGCCGAATCCGCGCCCTTTGTGCCGGAGGAACCACCGCCCGGTTACGTGGAGCCCCAACCCGAGGTGTATGCCCGGCTGGCGGCCCTGACCCGGCAGATGATCGACGGCCTCGGCGAGCGGGGACTGCTCTCCGATGAATACCGGCGCAACCTGGAGGATATGGAGCGCCTGCTGTTGGAGCTCAAGACCATCTCGGAAAAGGAACTGCGCGGCGAACCGCCAACCGAGGACGAGGTATGGCGCATCCGCGGGATCGGCGATACATTGGAGGGGATCGTCACCCTTTCGGAGATGACAGCGGAAGAAATCACGTCCGCTACGGACAAAAGCATGGCCGTGGTCGCCGATGTGCACACCGACCTGAACTCGCCCGCGGAGGTGCTGGAGGAGGGTGTGGGCGAGGCTTTCACCATCTACGTGTTAGTGCCCTCGGGCGCTGGGTTGGTGCTGACCCAGGGAGCTGTCTTTTCCTACTACGAGTTCAAGCAACCCCTCTCGGACCGCCTGACCGATGAGGCATGGCAGGCGATGGATCCCAAGCCCAACCGCCCGGTCTGGACCGCCAGTTTTGAGCGGTAGGTGCTTCGCTGGAACAGTGGATCAGTCGGGGGGACGGTCTGTTGGCAAAGCCCCTGTTGCTAGCTCAGCAGCAGGGGCCTTTTCTCCTCGGTTCGGCTCCAGTGCGTGACGGTTCCCAGCCCCCGGTTTCCTGAGAGCGTGACTTTGTGGTATAATGAAGAGTGAAGATAAGATGACAACAATGATGCATTTGCTCTTGATCCGCCACGCCACCAACGACTGGGTGGGCGAGCGGCTGGCTGGGTGGACGCCGGGGGTCCATCTGAACGACAAAGGGCGCGTCCAGGCCATTGCCCTGGCCCGGCGGCTATCGGAAATGCCCGTGGCCGCCGTCTACAGCAGCCCCCTGGAGCGCACGCTGGAGACGGCCGAACCCCTGGCCAGAACCCTTGGCTTGACCGTGCAGGTGCGCGATGGATTGGGCGAAACCCGGTATGGTGACTGGACGGGCCGGTCCCTGAAGGAGCTGAAGGAGGAGGACCTGTGGCCGGTGGTCCAGATCTATCCCGGCGGGATGCGCTTCCCCGGTGGGGAGTCGTTGCGCGAGACACAGGCACGCCTGGTGGCTGAACTGGATGCCATCCGCGACGCACATCCCGGCCAGGCCGTGGCCATTGTCTCCCACTCGGACCCGATCAAGATGGCCGTGGCGCACTATGTTGGCTTGTCGTTGGACTTTTTTCAACGACTGACCATCAGTCCGGCTTCAGTCACGGCCCTTGCCTTTGCGCGTTTCGGCCCACGCCTCATTTGCCTGAATCACACCGAGTCCCTGCCTTCGACCAAGATCGAGGAGGCTGCAATGAAAGGTGACGTTTCATTGCAGGTAGAGAACGAGGAGCCATGACCATGCCCTACGAGGTCTATGACTTGAATCCTGTGGATCGCATCACCGCCGATGCCATTGGCGAGCCGGGCGAGCGCGTGTTCTATCTGCAGGCCCGTAAGGGGCATCGCCTGGTGACGGTAATCTGCGAAAAGGAGCACGTGGCCGCGCTGGTCATGGCTACCGAGCAGGTGCTGCTCGCCCTGGCCGATGACGATGCCGACGCTGTGGTAGAGCCGGATCCTATGATCGACAGGGGCCTAGAGTTGGAATATCCGCTGGATCCGGTCTTTCGCGCCGGGCAGGTGAAGCTGGGCTATGACCAAGTCAGCGAACGATTGGTGATGATTGCCTATGAACTCCTGGAAGAGGACGACAACTCCCGGCCCTCTGTGGCCCGCTTTTGGGCTACACCGGAGCAGATGCGCGCCTTTGGTCTCCACGGGCAGGAGGTGGTGGCTGCCGGGCGACCCACATGTGCCATGTGTGGCGAGCCGATAGACTCCGAAGGGCATTTCTGCCCCCGAAAGAACGGTAATCGGTCGTGAACGCCAGTGCGTACACTGGATGCTGAGTACAGCGGCTGGTGAGCACACCGGTTGGTGAGGACACGGTAGCGTTGCCGCCTGCAGGCACCAGGAGACAAGCTGCAACATCCCAGTCAAGTAGCCTCGACTCGGGGAGTCTGCGGCAACCGCCCGTCGCCGCCCTGGCGCCGGATCGCATCCTGCACCTTCTCTCGCAGGGTGATATTCAAGTTGAGGGCCTGATCCCGTGGAGTTCCAATGCTACGTTGCTGGTGACCGTCCGGGGCGACGAGGTCTTGACGCTAGCGGTCTACAAGCCGCAGCGTGGCGAGCGACCCCTGTGGGACTTTGCCCACGGTACGCTGGGCAAACGAGAAGTGGCCTCCTACCTGGTGTGTGAAGCGTTGGGCTGGGGACTCGTTCCCCCGACGGTTCTGCGCGAGGGGCCTTACGGGCTTGGGTCAGTGCAATTCTTCATCCATGCCCAGGAGGACGCCCACTTTTTCACCATCCAGCACGATTCCGCTTACGCCGGCGACCTGATGCGTTTGGCCGCCTTTGACGTGGTCGCCAACAACGCCGACCGAAAGTCGGGGCACTGTCTGGTGGCTCACGACGGGCAGTTGTGGGCCATCGACAATGCGCTCACATTCCACGCTGAGCCCAAGCTGCGCACGGTTGTCTGGGATTTCGCCGGCCAGCCTCTGCCCGTCAGCGTGACGACGGACTTGCAGACCTTACGGCGTTCTCTGGTCCAGGATTCGCCTCTGACCCAGGCCCTGGACCGGCTGTTGAGTGACCACGAACTGGCCGCGCTACATCGGCGCCTGCGGGAGATGATCCGGGTTGGTCATTACCCCCAGCCGGGGCCGGGACGCCCGGTCCCCTGGCCCCTCATCTGAGTGGAATGATATCTGCAGTTCCAGAGAGACAGAGAGCTGCGCGGTGAACGCGACAGGGTGGCGATAGCCGGTCTCCTTCAAGCCTGGATCAGGGATGAGGCCGGCGCGAGGCCCGCTAGCATTGAGTGCAGAAGCAGACTTTCAGGGGGAGTAGCACCCATGCCAGGGGGTTGTTGGCAGGGAGGAGCGACCGGCAGCAACAGAGAGGCCAGAGATGGATGTTGTACCCCATGATTTGTCCCAGACGATCGTCGAACTCTATGGGACAGAAGGTGTCGAATGGCTGGAGCGCCTGCCGTCCCTGATAGCGGACTGCGAACGGCGCTGGTCGCTGACGGTCATGCCCCCCTTTGAACCGCTTTCGTACAACTATGCGGCGCCTGCCGTCCGGCTGGATGGCGCAGCCGTGGTCTTGAAGGTGGGAGTTCCAAATCCTGAGCTTCTGACAGAGATCGAGGCGCTTGCGCTCTACGCTGGGTGCGGCATCGTCCGCTTGCTGGACGCCGACCGCCAACAGGGCATCCTGCTGCTGGAGCGCCTCAGGCCAGGCACACCTCTATTGAGCCTCGCCGATGACGAGCGGGAGACCTCCATCGCCGGCCAGGTGATGCGCCAACTGTGGAGGCCGGTGCCGCCGGAACACCCCTTTCCGACGGTCGCTAGGTGGGCGGCAGGTCTGGAGCAGTTGCGCGCCTGTTTTAATGGCGGCACCGGCCCTTTCCCCGGGATCTTGGTCGAGACGGCCGAGGCACTCTTTGCCGAGCTCATTGGCTCCATGGCCGAACCAGTTCTCCTGCACGGCGATCTGCACCACGAGAACATCCTGGCCGCCGAGCGACAGCCCTGGCTGGCCCTCGACCCCAAGGGGCTAGTCGGCGAGCCAGCGTACGAGGTTGGCGCCCTCTTGCGCAACCCGTTGCCAGAACTTCTCACCTGGCCGCAGCCAGAACGCATTCTAGGGCGGCGGGTAGATCAACTGGCCGGAGATCTCGGCTTCGACCGGACACGGCTCGTGGGCTGGGGACTGGCCCAGGCTGTGCTGTCGGCGTGGTGGAGCTTTGAGGACCACGGTCATGGCTGGGAGCCGGCGATCGCCTGTGCGGAACTGCTGGCTGGATTGTAGAACATGGCAGCCCGAAGGAGAGTATTCCGATGATCCAAGCTTTCATTCGAGATCTGGGAGATGGCCTGATATTGCGCCGCGCCACGTTGGCGGACACGGAAAAGCTGGTGGCGCACAACGCTGACGTGCTCCGCGATCCAGGTGTGGAGGATCCGGACGAGGGGGTGGCGGTCTGGACGCGGGACCTGATGGCAGGTGTGCGCCCGACGTTTGATGTCGGTGATTTCACCGTGGTAGAGGACACGCGCACCGGGGCCATCGTCTCGTCACTGTGCCTGATCTCGCAGACCTGGTCGTACGGCGGAATCGAGTTCGGCGTCGGGCAGCCAGAGCTAGTAGGCACCCACCCGGAAACCCGGCGACGCGGATTGGTGCGTGCCCAGTTCGAGGAAGTCCATCGGTGGAGCGCTGAGCGAGGCCATAGGATGCAGGTCATCATCGGCATCCCCTATTTCTACCGCCAGTTCGGCTATGAGATGGGACTGTTGTCTGGCGGGGCGCGCATCGGCTACAGGGCTCAGGTGCCCAAGCTGAAGGAGGGCGAGACGGAGCCCTACGGCCTGCGCCCGGCGATAGAGTCCGATCTGCCCTTCATCGCGCAACTGTACGAACAGGGCGCCCAGCGTTCCCTGGTTTCTTGCATCCGAGACGAGGCGCTGTGGCGATACGAGCTGAGGGGCAAGGGCGAAAAAAGTATCACACGCCGGGACCTGCGCGTGGTGGAAACGGCGGAAGGAGAGCCAGTCGGGTTCGTGGTTCAACCGGCGGTTCTGTGGAGAGGCAAGATGGGGGCCACAGTTTACGAACTCAAGCCGGGTGTCTCCTGGCTGGCGGTGACCCCTTCAGTGGTGCGCTACCTGTGGGCGACGGGTCAAGAGTACGCCGCCCGGGACGAGAAGCAAGAACTGGAGGCCTTTGCCTTCTGGCTGGGGGCGGAGCACCCGGTCTACCAGGTGTTCCACGACGGGCTGCCGCACACCCAAAAAGCCTATGCCTGGTACGTGCGCGTGCCCGACCTACCGGGCTTTGTCCGGCACATCGCCCCGGTGCTGGAGCGGCGACTAGCCGAGTCGCTGCTGGTGGGGCACAGTGGCAAGCTGACGATCAGCTTCTACCGCGATGGGCTGCAGCTTGTCTTTGAGAAGGGCCGGCTGGCCGATGTGGAACTGTGGCAGCCCACACCTGACAAGGAAGGCGCTGCGGGCTTTCCCGATCTGACATTCCTGCAACTGCTGTTCGGCTATCGGTCGTTGGCAGAGCTGGATCACGCCTTTGCCGACTGCTGGACAGAGAACGACGAGGCGCGAGCCCTGTTGGAGGCTCTGTTCCCGAAACAGGCGTCTGCTGTGTGGGCGGCGTGATCAGCCCGCCCATCGCTTCCAAGGAGGACCTTCCTGACCGTCCGTTCGTCTGCCACTGGGCAGTCACGCCAAGCCAGGTCAAAGCGGTGTAGAAGCTTGGCGTACGAGGGATCGTAGGGACAGTGCCACTGGCCAATCAGAAAGAGCTCTAGCCTGAGAACGACCAGCGTGTGAGACGTAGCAGATTCCTCCAGTTTGCCGGATTGACCGAAATCGGTTAGAATGGAGCCCATCGTTCTGTTCCGTTTTCATCCAGCAAGGGAAAGGAGTGCCGTCGATGGCAGCAG
>CBDUWJ010000139.1:0-6682 GCA_965370895.1 uncultured Anaerolineae bacterium
AGAGCCACCGCCGTGCCGATGGGTAACGCCGCGTAGGGAATGGCGGCCAGACGAAGCCGGAATACCTCCTGGGCCAATGACAAAGGACCAATGTCCAACTCCTGGCGCAGCAGATCGGCGTAGGCGTGGGCGACCTGGCGGAGGACGTTGGGGTGGGAGGCGAGAAGGCGGAGGTCGATGTAGATGGGGGACTTGGAGCCGGAGGCGAGTGTGAACTCGCCGAATTCGATGGCGCCGATGTCGGCCAGGGCCAGGGTCAAGGGGATGCGAGGATCAAATCTGGGGGCCGGGCCGCGTGCCCTTGCTGTGTTTATGCGCTGCCGCAGGTCCATGGCTGCCTGGCGGGGATCGCCGGCATAGATGATGCCCCGCGAGGAGTTGACGACAACTCCCAGGCCGTCGTCGCGGAGCCCGGCGGCCAAAGCTGCTTGCAGGTCACCCCCCTGCGGGCCAACGCCGGGCAGCAGAACCCAAGCCTGGGGAGCCAGGGCGCGGATGCGGGCGAGTGCTTCGGGGTAGGTTGCGCCGACGACCAATCCCGTGCCCCAGTCCGCCGCTTTTTCGGCTACGATTTCGTAGAGAGGCCGGGCGGGACAGGGCAGAGTCTGCAGATCCGTTGCGCCCGGATTGGAGGTGTGGCACAAAAGAAATACGCCCCGGTCGGTGTAGGTCGTAAAGGGTGCCACCGAATCAGCGCCGAGGTAGGGGTTTACCGTGAGGGCATCGGCCCCCCACACCTGGAAGGCGGCGCGAGCATAGGCCGCCGCCGTGGAGCCGATGTCACCCCGCTTGGCGTCCAGGATGACGGGCACCCGAGCCGTGTCGTGGACATAGTCCACGGTACGGCGCAGTGCCTCCAGGCCTGCCGGGCCCGCAGACTCGAAAAAGGCAAAGTTAGGTTTGTAGGCGCACACCAGGTCGCGTGTGACGTCTACAACCCGCCGGGTAAAGCTGAACAGGTCATCGCCGGGCGCCAACCGTTCTGGCCGGGGGTCCAGCCCAACGCACAGCAGGCTATCGTTCTGCCGGGCTGCTTCTGCCAACCACTGATAGAACTCCATCTTCCTCCCTGTCACTGGATCTGAGGATGGACGAAAGGCAATAGCCCTTCGGCTTTCGTCCACATAGCGGTTGCCCTTGCTGTCAAACACCTACTCGGCGCAGACCTCTACGACCTCTCTGCCGCCTTCGGTGCGGAACGAGCCGCCACAGGCGCAGGCGGTAGTTGCGTTGGGGTTGTCGACCCGAAAGCCACTGCCCATCAAGGTGTCCTGATAATCGATGCAGGCTCCATCCAGGTAGCGAGCACTGACGGGGTCCACAAATAGCCGGACCCCCTTGATCGCTACAACGACATCCTCCGTGCGCGCCGTATCCTCAAAGGTCATCCCGTATTGCATGCCTGCACAGCCACCACCCTGGACGAATATCCGTAAGCCTTGCTCCGGCATGCTCCTGTGCTGAAGCATTGTCTGCAACCGGCTGGCCGCCAGATCGGTCAAAGAAATCATCTACCCACTCTCCTTGCTGGCTGTACCCTTGCGTTTTAGATCGTCGCTGTCCAAAACGATGGTAAAGGGCCCGTCGTTGTGGATCTCGACGAGCATCATAGCCCCGAACTCGCCAGTCTCGACCCGGTGGATGCCGAGCTGCCGCAGCCGGTCAGCGAAATAGTCCACCAGGGGGGCAGCAGCGTCGGGCGGCGCAGCGCGGATGAAGCTGGGCCGCCGCCCTTTGCGGCAGTCGGCGTACAGGGTGAACTGGGAAATCACCAGGGCTTCCCCCGCTACGTCAAGAACGGAGAGGTTTGTTTTTCCCCCGGCATCGGCAAAGATGCGCAGGGTGGCGATCTTGGCCGCCAGGCGGTCGGCTTCGGCTTGGCCATCGCCGTGACCGGCTCCCAGGAGAATGACCAGGCCCGCACCGATGGCGCCGATCGTCTGTGTCCCCACAGAAACCTGGCCCATTTGTACACGTTGAATGACGGCACGCATGAACTCGGAGACTCCTCTCGGTGTATGGATACCGCTGCTATTCCAGTCTCTGGTGCGAAATGGTTCCGGGTAGCACGCCTCATGCTTCACGCGGGCCACGGTGCCCGTGGTTGCTATCCGCGCCAGGTAGAGCGGCCGACTGTAATCGACCGCCAGCCAGAAGCCCAACTGGGACGCTGATCGGGTTCCGCACCAAGAGATATTTTAGCCGCTGTAAGGAGAAAAGTCAAGCCCAGTGCATTGGACTCGGCAATTCTCACTCTGGAATGCAGAGCTGACAGGTTTTCTAAGGATCTGGCAAGTGCGGGGCTCAAGACCAGTCTGGGGGGCGTTCAAGTCTTGCGTGTGAAGCAAAGACCTGTCAGGTCGCGATATGCAGAATTGCTGCATTGGACCCCTCCGACTGCCCTTGCGCATCCCAGCGAATTCACGTATAATGAGGCCCCATAATCATGGGGATCCATTGTCATTGGGATCCATTATCCTGCAGGTCCGTCATCTTGAGGGTCCACGTTGCTGAGAGGAGAGCCGCCCATGAGTGAGTTCGATGCAGACCGGGTTCAGGTGCGAGTTCAGGCCAAACCAGCCGTCAATCTGAGCGTCATCGACGCTGGGCCTCGCCATGTCAGCCCGGTGCTGTTCTTTGTTCAGGGGGCTGGCGGCCATGCGTTACAGTGGGTCAATCAACTCCGCCACTTCTCCAGGCACTACCGCTGCATCGCTCCTGACCTGCGGGGCCACGGCCGCTCCGACAAGCCCCGCAGCGGCTACACCGTGGATGGAATCACCGATGACTTGGCGGCGGTGTTGGAAGGCCTGGGTATCCAGGAGCCGGTGGTGTTGCTGGCCCACTCGGCAGGCGGACTATTCGCCATCAATTTTGCGGCCCGCTACCCGGAGCGGCTCACCAAGCTGGTCCTGGTCAACACCGCTGCCCAACTACCCCTCTCCGGATGGATGCGTCTGGCTTTGCGCCTCCCGTCGCTATTGATGGTCATGATCAGACCCTTCCTGCAGAGGCGGGGGCGGTTCAACGCACCGCCTCACGTCTTTAAGAAGGTTGTCGAAAACAGCGTTGGGTCGTGGCAGGGCTGGGACCTGTTGCCCAACGTTACCACACCGACACTGATCATTGCCGGGCAACGCGACTGGTACGTGCGCCCCTCCCTGTCACGGCGGACGGCGTACGAGATGCCCCGCGCCCGACTGGAGATCATCCGGGCCGCGGGTCACCAGTCTCCGCTGGAACGGCAGGCAGCCGTCAACCGCGCCGTGGAACGCTTCCTGGAAACAGGCCTGCGCTCGTGGCGCAGCGGAGTGGAGGAGGCCAAGGCCGTGGCGCATGAGCGTCCCTGGCTGGCCCACTATGAGAAGGGGGTGCCCACCGAGGTCTCTATCCCTGACCGACCTTTGCACCACATTCTGGAGGAATCAGCCCGCCGCTGGCCCGACCAGCCAGCCCTCGTCTATGGTGATCGCCGGTTCTCGTACCGGTTCGTGGCGGAGGAGGCCCGGCGTTGGGCCGGTATCGTGCACGACCTGGGGGTGCGCAAAGGTGACCGGTTCCTCATCCTGCTGCCCAACGTGCCTCAAGCTGTCTTTGGCTTTTACGGGGCGTTGATGGCTGGGGCGGTGGCCGTCTTGGTCAACCCCCTGTCCGACCGGGAGGAGTTGGCCCGCCAGTTGGCCGATTCTGGCGCCGAGACGGTGCTCACCCTCAGTAGCTTCTACCCCGACGTGGTCCGCCCCTTGCAACAGGCGGGGCAGGTCCGCAAGGTGATCCTGACCAACGTCAAGACCTATCTCCCCTGGCTGAAACGGACGATCTTCCGCTTCACGCGGGAGCGGCAGGAGGGCCACCGGCTGCCGGCCTACCAGGCGGAAATGGTCCTCTGGTGGGAACGGCTTATGCGTCGCACGGCGGGGAACTTTCAGCCGGTGCCGGTCATCTCCGATGATCTGGCAGCCCTTCTCTATACCGGCGGCACTACCGGCGCGCCCAAGGGGGTGATGCTCTCCCACCGCAACCTGGTTGCCAACGCCATCCAGACCCGCGTCTGGTTCGCCGATCTGCGAGAAGGAGCCGACACCTTCATGGGGGTGCTGCCCTTCTCCCACTCCTACGGCCTTACCGCCTGCCTCAACGTCGCCGTCCTCAGCGGCTCGGCCGTGGTCTTGCTGCCGACCTTTGACATTGAGACGGTCCTAAAGACCGTCCGCCGCCATCGTCCTACCTTGTTCCCCGGCGTGCCGGCCATGTACGCGGCCATCAACGAGTTCCCGAAGGTGCGCGACTATGAGATCGCCTGTGCCAAGGCCTGTATCAGCGGGGCCAGCCCGCTGCCTGTCGAGGTGCAGGAGGGTTTTGAGAAACTGACCAAAGGGCGAGTGGTGGAGGGCTATGGCCTGACCGAGGCCAGCCCGGTGACCCATGCCAACCCCCTCTTTGGCCAGCGCAAGGTGGGCACCATCGGCATCCCTCTGCCCAGCACCGACGCCCGGATCGTGCACCCTCGTACCGGGAGAGAGCTAAAGGCAGGCAAGATTGGGGAACTGGTGATTCGGGGTCCCCAGGTGATGCAGGGCTACTGGCGCCGGCCTGAGGAGACGGAAGAGGCGCTGCGCGGTGGCTGGCTGCATACCGGCGACCTGGCTGAAATGGACGGTGAGGGCTATTTCCGCATCATCAACCGCATCGGCGATCTGATCTCCGTGGGCGTCCACCAGGTCTATCCCCGCGACGTGGAGGAGGTGCTCTACGAGCATCCTAGCGTGCAGGAGGCAGTCGCCATCGGCGTGCCGGGTGCCGATGGGCGTGGTGAGGTCCGGGTCCACGTCGTGCTGCGCCCCGGCTTCCAGGCTACCGCCGAGGAGATCGTCGCCTTCTGCCAGACCCGTCTGCGCTCCTACCAGGTACCCCGGCAGGTACGCTTCCGGGAGCAGCTTCCCCGCTCATACATGGGCAAGGTGTTGCGGCGAGAGTTGGTGGAGGAGGAACTGGATGACCTGGAACGACCCATAGAGTCGCAACGTCAGGCCTGACATCCTCTGCCGTGGATGCCTCATAGAAGGACCCGGTTCCTCAATAGAAGAACCGGGTCCCAGTATTCTTACACCCCAGGCTTACGCCTCTGCCGGGGGTTCCTCCTCTGGAGGCTCATCCCGTTCGATGCGCACTGTACAGCCGCCGAATAGCGCCCCCACAGCCACAATCGCCGACAGGACAGGCACATAGATGGCCAGCAACACACTGGCTGCCACTCCCAGCGCCAAGGGGATGTCCAGCAGGACGCGGTCATTGCGCATGATGGTGACGCGCTTGGCCGTGCCTTCGCGGATGATGTCGTTGATAGTCTGGAACAGGTCCTGGGCCTGCACCTTGATCTCTTCCGTCACGGGCATCCCGGCCTCGGCCGCGTCGTCCGACGGCTCTGCTTCGAACTGCTCCCCCTCGAAAAGCTTCTCTGTCTCACTCATCGTTATCATCTCCTTTTGTTGCACACTGGAATCCAATCTCAACGCGCGCGATCTGCGCTCTATATCCTTACGCTCAGACCGGCCAAAAGTTGCGGCCTGGGCGAGGCTTTGACAAAGGGCCGCGGATGGGGTAGACTCGGCACATGCAGATAGTCTGTGAGGGGATAACGTGCATCCCTGGCTTGCCTGGTTTGGACATGGCGGCCCGGTCCAGGCAGAGGCGAATCCACCGAGACTGACCATGATCTGGGTGAGAGGATGTATAGGCTTGTGAATGTGCGGCGCCTGTCGGGTTTGATAGTGGCTTTTGTCCTGATGGCGGCCCTGCTAGTGATCTTCTGGCTCATTGCCCCGCCAGCCAAGGCAAGGGCGTCTCGCGCAGAGGCCCTGCCGGCGCCGCTTGAGGTCGGTCCTCTTTTCGCTGCCCCTGTGATGAAACGCACCCCAGCGGTTGGTGAGCCACTACCGCGCATCGTATGTCCAGAGGGTTATGAGGCATTTGTCTACGCCACGGGTCTGTCGTCGCCCCATGGCCTGGGCTTTAGCCCTGACGGGAGGCTGTACGTTGCTGAGGAGTGGGCCGGGCGCGTGTCGCGCATTGAGTCTGATGGCAGCGTCACGCCGGTGGTCACTGGTTTGACGCGGCCAGAAGGGATTACCTTCGACCCGGCAGGCAACCTCTATGTGGTTGAGGATGTGCAGAACGGCCGGCTGCTCCGCGTGGGCCGTGATGGCGAGCAGACAGTTCTGACCGCCGACCTCGATGCCCCCGAAGACATAGTCTGGTCGCCAGATGGCCATCTATACATCGTCGAATCCAACGTCCAGTTCGCAGAGAACGTGCCGTGGGACGTCCTGACCGGCGTGACGCGCATCTCTCAGGACGGTGCGGCGACGGACGTTGTCACCGACACCCTACTCTGGAGCTATTCGGCGATCGCCCTGGGCGCCGATGGCCTGCTCTACGTGGGTAACGAAGCGTCTAACGTGGTCACCACGGACAGCGTCTTTCGCGTGGATCCGACGACGGGGGACCGCACACTCTTTGCCTCCGATCTCACCTCGCCGGAGGGGCTGGCCCTTTCTCCGGGAGGCTTCTTCCCATTGTACGTGACCGAGGAGAATCTGGGGGACGGTCACGGCCGATTGAGCATTGCTCAGGCTAGCGGCATGGCCGTACCGCTCTGCACAGGCTTTTCCAAAGTCCAGGA
>CBDUWJ010000140.1:0-6679 GCA_965370895.1 uncultured Anaerolineae bacterium
GGTCATATCGCCGAGTATGCCTATCCAGATGGAGCGACACGGATGATTGGGCGCCCTCAAGCCAGCTCTGCATTCCCAATGGGTTCACCCTGTCCAGCCGGCGGCGTTCAGACGCCATGACGCTGCCAACAGGACCGAAGCTCTAGCGGAGCGTAGGGAGACGACCAAGGCCGGGGCAGGGCGTGGCTCCGTTGTGACGGTGGGCATTCCATGATATAATCGGGGCGGGGGAGGCCGGTTGGCACATGCTTGTTCTTGTCGTAGCAGTCCTGGGAGCGCTGATCCCTACCGCATTCTACGTGGTTTTCGTGTGGTGGCTCGACCGGTATGAGAAAGAACCGCTCTGGTTACTGGCACTGGCTTTCCTCTGGGGTGCAGGGCCAGCAGCGATCCTCTCAATCGTATTTGAACTCATTGTGTATGACCCCATCTCCGCACTGGGAGGAGGGGGGCAGGCAGCCGATCTACTCAGCCTCACTGTCAGTGTGCCCATCATCGAGGAAAGTTTCAAGGGCATAGCCCTCATCGGCTTGGTGCTCCTCTTTCACCGCGAGTTTGACGACGTGCTGGACGGCATCGTCTACGGAGCAATGATCGGCTTTGGCTTTGCCTTCACAGAGAACTTTGCGGCGTATGTTGTGCCCATTCTGAAGGGCGAGGGAATGAGCGCCGGGCTGGTCAATGTCTTTATGCGGACTGTTGTCTTTGGCGCCAACCACGGCTTCTGGACGGGGATCACAGGAGCGGCGGTGGGCTACGCCCGGTTGGCTCGCGGCTGGGGCCAGAGATTGCTAGCGCCAGTGGCTGGCTGGGCGCTGGCAATCCTGTTTCACAGTATGCACAACCTCGGGGTGTCGATGGTCCAGCAAGCGTTCTGCCTGGCGTTGGGGATCACGGTGGCGATGAATTGGGGTGGCGTATTGCTGCTTCTTCTCATCGCTGTCTCGGCTCTGCGCAAGGAGGGAAGGTGGATCGAACGCGGTCTGGCCGAGGAGGTTGGGCGAGGAGCATTGACACCGGAGGAGTGTGACCTATTGCGTTCGCCGGGGCAACGGCTATGGGTACAATGGCAGGCCTACAGGCGAGGTGGATGGCAGGCCTCTCGCGCGGTTGGGCGCTACTACCGGTCCGCCACTGAACTGGCCTTCAGAAAGCGGAACCGGCGCTTGCCGGCTGACGAGGGAGGGGAGCCGTTCGACATCGCACGCCTGCGGCGGCAACTGGCCATCCACCGTGCCCTTGCCTGGCCGTGGCTGCGGCCGGCCTAAACTCAATTGCCCCTTCGCAGCAGTGGGGGGAGGGTCATCTGACTGAACAGAACGAGCCCTTACCCAAAGCGGCAAGGGCTCCTTTGTTGACCCTGCAACCATCATGACGGCCAGCTATCCCTGGATCCCACCCTCCGTCATCTTGTGAGCGTCCAGGATACGGTCGGCCTCCTCGGCGGTCATGAAACCCCTGTCCACGACCACCTCCTTGATGGTCCGGTTCGAGGCCATGGCTTCCTTGGCGACTTCGGCGCCCTGGGAATAGCCAATAACCGGGTTGAGGGCCGTCACCAGGATGGCGTTTTTGGCCAGCCAGCCGGACGCCTTCGCCCGGTTGGCTGTGATCCCCATGACGCACTTGCTAGTGAAGGCCCGCACCGCCCCAATGAGTACCTGCATCATCTCGAAAAGGTCGTGGGCGATGATGGGCATCATGACGTTCAGCTCGAGCTGGCCTGCTTGCCCGGCCATCATCACCGTCAGGTCGTTGCCCATCACGTGGAAGCAGGCCATGTTGAGCATCTCGGCCAGAACCGGGTTGACCTTGCCAGGCATGATGCTGCTGCCAGGCTGCACAGCAGGCAAATGGATCTCGTTCAGGCCCGTGGCCGGACCGCTGGACAGCAGCCGGAAATCATTGGCGATGCGATCCAGGGTCACAGCCAGGGTGCGCATAGAGCCGGAAAAGTCCACGGCGTCGGCCAGACTCTGCATCGACTCAAACAGGTCATCCGATTCATACAGTTCCAGCCCGGTCAGCTCCGACAGTTTCTGCACCATGCGGGCGTGGTACTCGGCATGGGCGTTGAGGCCCGTGCCGGTGGCCGTCCCGCCGATGCCCAAGCGACGCAAGCCCCCGGCAGCCCGGCGGAGGCGCTCGGCGTCGCGCTCCAACGCACGAGCATAGCCCCCAAACTCCTGCCCCAGACGCACAGGCACGGCGTCCTGCAGATGGGTCCGCCCTGACTTGACGACGTCGTCAAACTCGATGGCTTTGTTGCGCAGTTCGGCGGCCAGGCGGTAGACCTCGCCAGTAAGTTCATCCAACCGCCACAGACAGCCCAGGCGGATGGCGGTGGGGATGGTGTCGTTCGTGCTCTGGCCCATGTTCACAAGGTCGTTGGGGTGCACCGGCTTGTGGGGGTCGTCAATGCTGTAGCCCAAGAGCTGATTGGCCCGATTGGCGATCACCTCGTTGGTGTTCATGTTGTGGCTGGTGCCCGCACCAGCCTGAAAGGGGTCCACCACAAACTGGTCGTCCCAGCGACCGTCGATGACCTCCTGCGCAGCCTCGACGATGGCCTCGCCCAGCTCGCGATCCAGCAGACTCAGGTCTATGTGGACCATAGCTGCCGCCTGCTTGATGATGGCCATGCTCCACACAAAGGCGCGATAGGGCTTCATGCCAGTGATGGGAAAATTGAGCACTGCGCGCATAGTCTGGGCACCGTAGAGCGCGCCGGCCGGCACGGCGATTTCGCCCAGGGAGTCTTTTTCGATTCGGGTGTTGCTCATAGTCCCTCCAGGCTAAAAGGGCGCAAAGCCCATAGCTGTCTGGAACTGGCCTCTCAAGAACTCGTATTCGCCTTCCAACAGATCCAGATGGTTCTGTTCCATCTTGACCAGGTCGGAAAACATGCGCTGGCCGTTCGGGTCCTCGATCTGCTCGGCGGCCTGGGTGTAAAAGTCCACGGCGTCCTTTTCGATGAGATAGGCCATCCGTAGCGCTGACAGATCGGAGGTATAAGCCACGATGTTTTGCTCCACCCGTTCCCGGGAAAAGATGGGCGCGCCCTCCACCGGGTCCTGGGTCACCCCGGTGTACTCGGCCCATTCACCGCTCTCCTCCAGCGTGGCCTTGGTGCTGGTCAGAAGCTCCAGGTGCATCACCTCGTCACGGGCCAGCCGTTCGAACATTGCCCGGGCATTGGCATCCTCCGTCTGTTCGGCAAACCGCTGATAGAAGGTATGGCCATCTATCTCGGTCTGGATGGCCATATGCAGGGCCGCCAGGGTTGCCTCCATATCAGACATCTTTCTCCTCCAGAATCACCTCTTCTTCGCTGTCACTGCGCAGGTCCAGTAGCCAATTCTCAAAAGCCCCGGCGTCGATCTTGGCCCGGATGCGCTCGTGGCCTTTGGCGCGCAGGTGCTCCTTGAGTTCTGCTCGATCAGCTTCGGTAGTCATGTCCAGGCTGGGCCAGCGGCTCGCGATCGCCTCCCTTGACGTCCAGATGCAATAGCGGAAGACCCGCTCATCGTCCTTCAGCACCCGGAAAAAGAACTGGAACCGTTCGCCAGGCTCCGGTTTAAAGCCCTCATCCACGGTGTAACCTCTGTACTCCCAGGCTCCACTGCGTCCCTTGCGCTCCCTGCCCACCATTGCCTGCGCCTGGGCCAGGAGCTCGTCTGGATCGGCGGTGGGACGGGTGCAGAGGGTGCCCAGACAAACATAGGCCGCCGGCGCTGGTTCGGCGGGGTAGCCCAGTCGCGCCAGGCGTGCTGGCTCCCATACAGGGTCGACGGCCTGCACGGTTTTGTTGGGGGCGTAGGCACGGCGACCAGCTCGAAGCAACTCGGCCCGCGTTTCGTCTTCGTTCTCGCCCACTACAGTTACCAGGAGAGGGCGCCGCAGGAAGCGATCAACCGTCAAGGCAAAGCGGGCAGCCTCAAGGCCCATGTCGGAGTAGTAGGGGACCAGCGCTTCCAGGGTTTGCTGCGCCGACTGGCGATACTCCTCGCGGCCAGTCAGGCGGTAGAGGCGCAGGTTGGCCTCCGCAGCCAGGACGTTCTCGCAGAAGGGCTTTTCCCGGTGGCGGAGTCGACCCACGGCTTCCGGGGCGGCGACGGTGTCGAAATAGCGACTGTCGTCGTCGCGCAGGGCGTTGTCGGTGAAGCGCATCAGCGTCTCGGCTCGCTGGAGATAGACCTCGCGACCAAAGTGCTCGTAAGCATCGAGCCAGGTCTGGGCCATGGCTACCTGGTCGGCCAACAAACCGGGCAGATGAGCTTGGTTGTCAAAGTAGTGATGCATGCCCAGGCCTTCCTGATAGCTCTTCTGCCAGATGAATTCCAGCGCGCGGATGGCCAAGTCAGCGTAGCGCGGCTCGTTGAGGACAGCACTGGTCAGCATATAGGCCGAGGCGATGGCAGCATTCCGCTCGGTGTAGACGGTCCTGTCTACGTACGGGGCCTCTCGCTCCGCCCGACCCTGGGCATCCAGGGCGTAGTAGGCTGGGTCCGCTTTCTGGCTGCCGTAAAAGTACCCCCGGTCGCGGTCCCATAGGGTGCTGTTTACGTATGCCAGAATGCCCTGAGCCGTATCCAGGTAAGCATGGCGACCAGTAGCCTGGTAGGCGCGAAGATATAGACTGAGCAACTGGGCCTGATCACCCATCATTTTCTCATAGTGGGGCATGCTCCAATCATCAGTGGTGACATAACGAAAGAACCCGCCGTCCACGTGGTCATAGAGGCCACCTTGGGACATGGCTTGCAGCGATTCATGCACGACTTTACTCAGGGCTTGGTCACCGGTGCGATGGGCCATGGCCAGGACCAACTCTAGCACCTCGGCGTGGTGGAATTTGGGCGTGCCGCCAAAGCCGCCGTGTTCCCGGTCAAAGGCCTCCAGGACTCTGCCGACAACCGTCTCTGGAAGCTCGGGGGTCAACTTCCCGACCGCCTCGGGGCGCTCGTCGAGTTCAGCCAACGGCAAGCCGGACCGGATGGCGATCGTCGGCGCCGGCGGTTCCTCCTTGCCTTCGTATCGTGCCTTGATACCGCGCAAGGCCGATAGCATCTGCTCGGCGGTCAGAAAATTGTGGCTCTCCAGAACCTCACCTTCGGCATTGAGAAAGGCCGTGGTCGGCCAGCCCCCTCTGTTGTACCGGCTGTCCACGTCGGGCCGCTTGTCGGCATCCACGAGGATGGGGATGAAGTCGTCGTTGATGGTTTCCACCACCTGCGGATCCGCCAGGGTAGAGTCCTCCATCAGGTGACAGGGCTCGCACCACGGAGCGGTGATGTAGAGCAGCACCGGCAAGTCAAGCGTGCCGGCCAACTCAAACGACTCTTCGTCCCACTCGTACCAGGTAATGGGCAGACGTTCCCTGGCCAGTTCCAGGTCAGGCTCAAAGAGGCGCCGGTACTCTGCCTCCAAGATCGCAAAGTGCCGCTCTTCCTGCTCAACCAACATCTCAAAGAGGGACCGGGTACCCTCATCGGTGGCTGCCTGGGCCATGCGCGAGTAGAACTCCCCCGCTTCTTTTTCCCGCTGCATCGCCAGTCGCCAGGCGTCTGGGATCTCGTTCAGGGCTTTCACATGCTACTCCTTTCTACTCCTCACCGTGTCTGGCTTCGTTGAACGGCCTTCCGGCCAGTTTCTCCCAATGAGTTTTCAGTTCTTGGTAGTGCCGGACTTCTTCCTGCACCAGGAACTCGAAAGCCTCTCGAGCCGCGGGGCCTACGCACCCGCTGGCTGCCTGACTGTACAGGTCTATCGCCCGCCTTTCCATCTTGATGCCAAAAGCCAAAGCGCCCAGGTCATCAGTACGGCGGTCCACAATCCCCTCGACGGCCCACTGCGCCGGGAAAAGGGCTGGAGCCGGTTCGTCGTCTGAAAAGGTCAAGCGCGTAACATCCACTTCCGCATTGCTCGTCCGGGCGGTATCGAGGTCGATCCAGCGTCCCTGCGTCGTTAGCGCCTCATATTCCAGCAGCAGCAGCCGGCTGTGTGCTTCCTCCTCCTGGGCCAGTGTAGCAAAGATCTCCTTCGCCCAGGGGTCGACGCTATGGTGGGCCGCGTCCTGGTAAAAACGCTGGCCGGCGATTTCATCGTGGATGGCACGTCGCACAACGACCAGGGCACCCTCTATGTCTTGTGTTACCATCGCACATCCTTCACAATCAACCCGGGCGAACCGCATCTGTCTCAACGACCAGGGAGCAGGCTCAAACCTGATCCATGGTCCCCGCACGCTGATGTCGGCAGCGTGCCTGCGCCATCTCCCTCCGGGACCAAGTATATCACAAGATGCCACCGGCTTGCAGTTCCAGACCCTCCTTGTCCAACAACGTCAACTGCCGGCGTCCGGACGACACCAGGCCACGCCGCCGAAACTCTTGAAGTGTCTTGCTAATTGTCTCGCGCCAGGTGCCCAGCATGTCGGCCAGCTCCTGGTGGGTGACGCGGACGATGTCCTTGGGGCCATCCTTGCCCAGCTCCAGCAAGAGCGCTGCAAGGCGCGAGGCAATCGTGCTATAGGCCATCTGCTCCAGCCGGTTCTCCGCCTCGACCACCCGCTGACCAATGGCCTGCATCAATCCAAAACCAAACATCGCCTCGGTGGATGAGATCTCCAGGGCCTGCTGACCGGGCATGACCCACACCGTGCCCGACTCGAGCGCTA
>CBDUWJ010000141.1:0-6672 GCA_965370895.1 uncultured Anaerolineae bacterium
TTGGGGTTGCCATCGCGCAAGACCACCGGCGAGACGGTCGGCCCTTGAAGGCCACCGAGGGATTCCTGAGCAAGCATCCGCTCGGCGATTGCTTGCGGAGACGGTCCACGCATGTTGGCGAACACGGCCAAATGGTCCACGGCGCGCAGGTAGGCCTCGATCAGTTCGAGCATCTGGCGGGCGACGCCCAGCACCTGCCGGCGCGCTTGGAGGGCATTACGGTTGGCGATCAGGACGGCCTGCGAGTGGAGGATGGTGCCATCTTCCAGGAGACACAGCCGGTTGTCGCGCAACGTCTGCCCGGAAGAGACCAGGTCGGCGATGAGATCGGCGTAGCCAATGGCCGGGGCGACCTCGAGCGTTCCGTCGGCCTGGATGAGGGTGAAGGAAGGGACACCATGGCCAGTGAGAAAGGCGCTGGTGAGCTGGGGAAACTTGGTCGCCACCCGGAGGGGATGTGCCAGGCTGTCACCGTGACGAGCCAGGTCGGCCACCGTGCGCACCGTCTGCCACGACTCTGGCACGGCCAGACACAGGCGACAACGGCCAAAGCCGAGCGCATCGTGGATTACCAGTACGCGGCCGTTTCCGCCCTGGCGTTCGGCCACCATATCCATGCCGGTGATGCCGAGATCTACGCTGCCGTCACGCACGCTGACCACGATGTCCCCGGGTCGCTGAAAGAGCACGGTCAGCCCCGGCAGAGCGGGGATGCGAGCGGCGTATTGACGGGGGTTTGGTTTGTTCACCTCCAGGCCACAGGCAGCCATAAAATCCAAGACTGCCTCGGAGAGGCGGCCCTTGCTGGGCAATGAGAGACGGACATCAGGACTTGTATGCATCATACGCTCCTAGAAAAGAAAAAAGCCCTCCGGGGTTGACCGGGAGGGCTTTGCAATAGGTCTCGGGGTTCGATCAGGTGCGGCAAACCAGCCCTTCCCAGTCAGGTGGCAAGGCTTCGTGTCGATGGTGAACGAAAGTCCGGATGGCAGCAGTCATATTGGTGACATTGTACCAGCGTTCCGGGAAAAGTCAAATCTTGCCGTTGCCAAATCAACGGCCTGACAGAGGGTATCTATGCTGTTTCGCACAAGGAGAAGCACGGGATGTTCATGGCCTCCCATTCCCTTGGGAGTTGCGGACTGCGGTTCCACCACAGAACGACGAAATTGGATGTCGGCAGGTACAGCATTTGACAGATCCCCCGTCTTGTGCTATCATCGCCGCATTCGCAACAGGAGTGACGCAGTGTTTGACCGAGCGCGGTCCAAGAATCAGACTGGTGCCCTACTCTCAGGCCTAGCCTCAGGGAGCCATCTCCTGCTGCCTGGTTCCTACTGCGAGGGCTTTTTTAGCTACTTCTATTTTACTCCTGGCCCGGTGTCGGGCCAATCCTTTGCGCGAGGGAGGTCCTCCTAGAAGCAGCCTGGTAGATTCGAGAGATCTCAACAAGCGTGGAGCGATTGGCTTCACGCTTTTTTCTTTATCTGGAGGTGTTCTATGCCCTGTCGAGGCATCCGAGGTGCGACAACCGTCGAAACCAACACTGCCGCCGCGATCCTGGGAGCGACGCACGAATTGTTGACCCGTATCGTGGAGGCCAACGGCGTAGGTGTTGAAAACATAACCAGCGCCTTGTTCACCGTCACGCACGATCTGACGGCTGCCTTTCCAGCACAAGCAGCACGGGAACTGGGTTGGCAGCACGTGGCTCTACTCGATGCCCAGGAGATCCCTGTGCCGGGCAGCCTAGCCCGCTGCGTGCGCGTCCTCATTCACTGGAACACAGGGAAGACTCAGGCAGAGATCCGCCACGTTTACCTGCGCGATGCTGCGTCATTGCGCCGAGACCTGCAGGAGGGAGGGGAAGGATGACACAAGTCGCTTTTCAAGGAGAAAGAGGCGCCTATTCCGAAGAGGTCATCTGTCAGTTCTTCGGCTCAGAGGTGGAGACACTGCCTTGTCGCCACTTTGAGGACATCTTTGAAACCGTGGAATCGAGGGCGGCTGACTATGGCGCGTTGCCGGTTGAGAATTCGACGGCCGGCTCAATCAACCAGGCATACGATCTGCTGCTTGATCACGATCTCCGCGTCTGGGGTGAGGTCATTTTGCGGGTGCGGCATGCGCTTCTGGCGCCGCCTGGTACAGTCTTGGCGGACGTCCAGCGGGTGCGCTCCCATCCCCAAGCCCTGGCTCAGTGCGAACGCTACCTGAGCAACCACGGCTGGATGCCTGAAACCGTCTACGACACCGGCGGCAGTGCTCGCGACCTGGCTGCCTCCCCGGAACCTGGTGTGGCCGTCATTGCCAGCCGGCTGGCCGGCCAACTCTACGAACTGGACGAACTGGACTATGGCATTGAGGACTCGTTCTACAACCATACCCGTTTCTTCATCCTTAGCTACGAGGATCCGCCCCGCGCGCAGCGAAACAAGACATCTCTCGTCTTTAGCACCCGTCATCAGCCAGGGGCGTTGTACGAGTGCCTGGGAGAGTTTGCCAGACGGAATATCAATCTCACCACGCTTGTGTCGCGTCCGCGACTCAACCGGCCCTGGCAATACGTCTTTTATGTGGATTTTGAGGGACACTGTCAGGACCCACCGTGCGAAGCGGCGCTCATGGGGCTGCTGCGGCGCTCTTCGTTCGTAAAGCTACTGGGCTCGTATCCAGCCGCTACGACACCGATTCCTGATGCCAAAGCTACTAACCAGGAGGTGATGATATGATCGTTATCATGAAGCCAGGAGCAACCCAGGCGGAGATCGTCAACGTCACGGCCCGCATCGAGCAGTTGGGCTGCCAGGCGCACATTTCAGAGGGAAAGGAGTGCACCATCATCGGCATCGTCGGCAATGGACGACCGCTCGCTCGCGAACAGATCGAACGGATGGGCGGCGTCGAGCGGACAGTGCCGGTGCTGCGCCCCTTCAAACTGACCAGCCGCGACTTTCACCCTCAGGATACCGTCGTCACAATCAACGGCGTGCCGGTGGGCGACAAGAGAGTGGTTGTGATGGCAGGGCCGTGTGCTGTGGAGGGCCACGAGGAATTGCTGGAGGCCGCACGTGCTGTCAAGAGTGCCGGCGCTCACATGCTGCGGGGCGGTGCTTTCAAGCCGCGCACTTCCCCCTACAGTTTCCAGGGCCTGGGTGAGGAAGGCCTGCGGTTTCTGGCCTCTGCGCGGGAAGAGACTGGCCTGCCAGTCGTCACGGAGGTGATGGCTCCTGAACAGGTCCCCTTGGTCACGACCTACGCCGATGTTTTGCAGATCGGTGCGCGAAACATGCAGAACTATGCGCTCCTGCACGCCGTCGGCGAGGCGCAGCGCCCTGTGCTGCTCAAGCGCGGCATGATGTCCACCGTCGAGGAGCTGCTGATGTCTGCCGAGTACATTCTTTCCCACGGCAACGACCGCGTCATGCTCTGCGAGCGCGGCATTCGCACGTTCGAACCATACACCCGCAACACGCTCGACATCAATGCTGTGCCATTGCTCAAGCAACTCACTCACCTGCCCGTCGTCGTGGATCCGAGCCACGGAACGGGCAAATGGGAGTTGGTGGCCGCCGTGTCCAGGGCAGCGGTAGCTGCCGGCGCTGACGGACTTCTCATCGAGGTCCACCCCCACCCCAGCCGTGCCCTCTCTGACGGCGCCCAGTCCCTCAAGCCCGCGGCTTTTGCCCGGCTCATGACAGAGTTGCAGGCCGTGGCCCAGGCCGTCGGTCGGGAGCTGTGAGCATGATCCCTCGGCTTCAAGACGCCCAGGTGACCGTCGTTGGCCTGGGTTTGATGGGGGGCTCATTGGCCGGAGCCCTGCGGGGGCGATGTCGCGCAGTCGCCGGCGTGGCGCGCCGCGTTGAGACGGTTGAAATGACGCTGGCACGCGGTCTGATCGACTGGGGCACAACCGACCTGGTAGATGGCGTGTGTCAGGCGGACGTGGTGGTCCTGGCGACGCCTGTGCGCGTCATCATCCCACAACTGGCGGAGATCGGGCCACTTGTGCCCGAGGGGTGCCTGGTGATGGACCTGGGCAGCACCAAGGCACAGATCACCGCCGAGATGGCGCGACTGCCTGAGCACGTGCAACCGCTGGGCGGACACCCGATGTGCGGCAAGGAGGTGTCGGGCATTAAGGCGGCCGATCCGGAGCTCTACCAGGGCTGCACCTTCATCCTCACCCCACTGCAACGCACATCGGAGGCGGCACTGGCGTTGGGCCGCGAACTGGCCGAGGCCGCCGGCGCCCACCCCCTGGTGCTCGACGCGGCCCGCCAGGACTTGCTGGTCGCCACGGTCAGCCATCTTCCCTATCTGCTGGCCTGCGCCCTGGTCGCTACCGCCGACGCCACCACCTCTGCCGATCCAGCGGCTTGGGAGATCGTCGCTGGCGGCTTTCGCGACACCTCGCGGGTTGCGGGCAGCGAGGTGACCATGATGCTCGACATCCTGCTGACCAACCGGGCCGAGGTGCTGGGGGCGGTGGAGGTCTTTCAGGGACAACTGCGCGAGATGGCCCGCCTGATCGAGTCCGCCGACGAGGATGCTTTGCGTACCAGACTCGATGCCATCCGCGCAGAGCGGCTGGGGATGTTCCCATGAGCCAGATGAGCATTCGTCCGAGCGGCCCGTTTCAAGGGCATGTCCGCGTGCCCGGCGACAAGTCGATCTCGCATCGGGCACTGATCCTGGGCGCCATCGCCGACGGGGCCAGCCGCGTCGAGAATTTCCTGCCCGCCGCCGACTGCCGGGCTACGCTGGGCGCCGTGCGCGCCCTGGGTGTCGAGGTGGAGGAGGCGTCGCCCACGTCGCTCATCATCCACGGCAGGGGTCAACGCGGCCTGCAAGAGCCGGGCGACGTGCTTGACTGCGCCCGCTCGGGCACGACGATGCGGCTGCTGGCCGGGCTGTTGGCCGGCCAGCCCTTCCTGACCGTGCTCGGCGGCGAGGCCCAACTGCGCCGCCGCCCGATGCGGCGCATCGTCGAGCCGCTGCGCCTCATGGGCGCCACGATCCTGGGCCGCGACGGGGGCCGGCTGCCGCCACTGGCGGTCCAGGGGGGCGACCTGCAGGGCATCACTTACACCCTGCCGGTAGCCAGCGCCCAGGTCAAGAGCGCCCTGCTGCTGGCTGGCCTGTACGCCGCCGGCCCAACGACGATCCGCGAGCCCGGCCCGGCCCGCGATCACACGGAGCGGATGTTGGGTGCCATGGGGACCAGGCTGGAAGTCGGGCATCGGGAAATCAGAGAATTGCGGATCTGGCCGGGCGAGTCGTTGCGGGCACTGGACGTGGCGGTGCCGGGGGACATTTCGTCGGCGGCTTTTCTGATTGTGGCGGCGACGCTGGCGCCGGGCTCAGAGATGGTGATCGAGGACGTGGGCGTGAACCCGACGCGCACCGGGCTGCTGGACGCGCTGGAAGCAATGGGGGCCGCCGTGACGGTGGAAAACCGGCGCGAGGCCGGCGGCGAGCCTGTGGCCGACCTAACCGTCCGGGCCACTGAGCTCTGCGGCGTCGAGGTTGGCGGCGACACTGTGGTGCGCATGATCGACGAGTTGCCGATCCTGGCTGTAGCTGCAACTCAGGCCCAGGGAGAGACGCTGGTGCGCGACGCCGCCGAGCTGCGGGTCAAGGAGACCGACCGCATCGCCACGACGGTGGCAGAACTGCGCCGCCTGGGCGCCGAGATCGAGGCCCGGCCCGACGGATTCGTCGTCCGCGGCCCGACGCGCCTGGTAGGCGCCGCCGTCCACAGCCACGGCGACCACCGTCTGGCCATGGCCCTGGCCGTCGCCGGCCTCGTGGCCAGCGGCGAGACGGTCGTGCACGACGTGGCCTGCATCGCTGACTCGTTCCCCGGCTTTGAATGCCTCGTGGGGCAGATTGGCAATCCGCTCAATGTCGTGAGAGCAAGATCATGGTAGACGAGCAAACGCAGCGAGTGGCCCTCATCGGCTGGCCTGTCGAGCACAGCATCTCGCCGGCCATGCACAACGCCGCCTTTGCAGCGCTGAACCTGAATTGGCGCTACGAGCTGCTGCCCACCGAGCCGGGCCAGGCTGCGGCGGCGGTCGCCAGGCTGCGGGTCGAGGGCTTTCGGGGGGCCAACGTGACCGTGCCCCACAAACAGGCGGTCATGCCCTACCTGGACGACTTGAGCGAGGCGGCCAAGGCCATCGGCGCGGTCAACACCGTTGTCGTGCGGGGCGGGAAGTTGATCGGCCACAACACCGACGCCGACGGCTTTGTCACGGCGCTCCTGGACGCCCGCTTCCGCCTGCTCGGAGCACAGGCGGCGGTGGCCGGCGCGGGTGGTGGGGCGCGGGCGGTCGTGTTCGGTCTGCTCCAGGACGGGGCCGAAAAGGTGCTCCTACTCAACCGCAGCATCGAGCGGGCTGAAGCGCTGGCCTACGACCTGGACTGCCGCGACGGCGGGCCGCCCCGGCTGCGCGTCCTGCCCCTGACGACCGAGACCCTGCTGGAGTCGTCCCGCGCCACCGACCTGCTGGTTAATACCACGCCGCTGGGCATGTGGCCCCACACCAGCGCCTCGATCTGGCCGGACGCCATGCCGCTCCCGGCACACCTGGTCGTGTTCGACCTGGTCTACAATCCGCAGGAGACGCGGCTGCTGCGCCAAGCCCGCGAGTCGGGCGCGCAGCC
>CBDUWJ010000142.1:0-6637 GCA_965370895.1 uncultured Anaerolineae bacterium
GATCGTTGGGATGGGATTGAGAATCGTACCAATACAGTCGCTCATCGCCACGCCACACAACCGTACTGCGATATCTCCATCTGACCTGTAAAGTCCACCAATTCGGCCACCTCCAGGCGGACCTGCTGGGCAAAAACGAGCGTCCCAACTGCCCGGCCGGCAGCTGGCCCGGTGCGTACGACTCGCAAGGTTGAGGAGAGAATCGAGGCGGATGTGTCGAGCAGGCTGTAGACAAACGTCTCGTAGTCGGAAATGGTGGCGAGCGTCACCCAGAGATCCCCGCTAGAAGCGACTCACGCATCACCACTGGCGCGCTACGCCGGTCCAGTGTCTCGGCGACCAGGCGACGATACTTCTCCTGACGACGCAGCTTGAGTTGGTATGTTCCCGCCCAAAGTGCAAAGTCTCGTACCCAAGCCGGGTCTTCTGGCTCTTCACCGCTTTGATACCAGGCAAAGAAAGTGTCGGAAAGCAGACCATATTTCTGCTCGAAACAAGCCAACTCTTGATCCAGCGTGTGCAACTCTGTGATTAGCTCCTGCAGGTGGGTCATCACCTCTTCCTTTCGACCAGCCCCACTAATGAGCTCCACGCCTGACGCCACGTATGACGAAGCTCCAGATTCGCCTTGATCTGGAGGACTGCCGGCTGGCAGGCAATCACCTGGCCACACTTTCGGTCCAGGCTCAGCCGAATCTTGTAGAGAGCCAACCACTCGACAAAGTCCATGGTGGACTTGGGCCACATGCCCAATTATACCCGCGCCGGGTGTTGCGGTCAAGCTGCAATGAGTGCAGAAAAAAGCCGAGCCCTTGATTGCTCAGAGACTCCATTCTTCAGGATAAGGCTGCCTGGCCCGGTGCGGGCCTGCATGGCAGGCTGCGTCGTTCGCCTGTCAGAGGCACAGGTTCTGGTTGCCAGCCACATGTTCTTCACAAACTGGACGAGGGCCCCTTCCTTCGCCCAAGGCTGTGCTCTTGCGAGTCTCACCCTTCCGTGGTATACTTTAACCCAGGGAACAGAAGAGCGATCCTGGGGAGGCTTGACACCGTGAAACCCATGGAGCTGACCATTTCTCTAGGCATCGGCACGCCGCCGAGGCGGACCAGCTCTTCCAGGAGATGTACAGCACACCCCTGGCCGAGCGGTTCACGCCCGACAAGTACCAGTTGATGCACATTGAAATGTTCCCTCACCACATCATCCACGCCGAGTCCCTGGACGGGAACATCAACCTGTTGTGCAATCAGCGGACGACCATCGGCCCTTTCCCCTGGCGGTTCGTGGATGGCGAGTCGTGCATCGGTCGCTCTGCGACCTTTGTGGACAATGACGAATATGAAGAGCTGATGGCCCGCTAAGCTGAGCTGCCCAAGACTCACTATGGCGACTGCTACAACCCGGAGCTTGTGAGGCAGATCCACGGCATCACGAAACGGTTCTGCAACGTAAGATGCGAAACGTGAAGACGTAAGATGTGACCTGCATGAATCGCGTTTCACGAATCACGATACACGCAGAGGAGCTGCACGATGCAACCACTGGAAGGCATCCGTATTCTTGACCTGACCCGAGCCCTGGCCGGCCCCTACTGCACGATGATGCTGGGCGACCTGGGGGCGGATGTGATCAAGGTAGAACGGCCTGGCCGTGGCGACGAAAGCCGTGGCTGGGGGCCGCCCTTTGTGGGGGATCCCTACGGCCCCTACCCGGGCGAATCGGCCTACTTTATCGCCGCTAACCGCAACAAGCGCAGCATCACCGTCAACCTCAAGAGTCCGGAGGGGCAGGAGATCGTCCGGCGGTTGGCGGCGTCCTCCGATGCGTTCGTGGAGAACTATCGTACGGGCGTGCTGGACCGTATGGGACTGGGATACGACGACCTGTACGCAACGAATCCCCGCCTGGTCTATTGTTCCATCAGCGGCTACGGCCGCACCGGTCCCTACGCCGAGCGTCCCGGCTACGACTTTGTCATCCAGGCCGAGGGTGGGTTCATGGGCATCACCGGGCCGGAAGAGGGACCGCCCTACCGGGTGGGCGTACCCATCGTGGACATTGCCACCGGGATGTTTGCAGCGACGGCGATCCTGGCGGCGCTCCGCGCCCGCGATCTCACGGGCCAGGGCCAACAGGTCGATATGTCCCTTCTGGACTCACAGGTGGCCTTGCTGACCAACGTGGCATCCAATCACCTGATAGGCGACCAGGAGCACCGTCGCCTGGGCAATGCGCATCCCAATATCACCCCCTACGAGGCCTTTCGCGCCCGCGACCGGTGGTTCGCCCTGGCAGCAGCCAACGAGCGCCAGTGGGCCATCCTGTGCGATGCCATCGGCCAGCCCGACCTCAAGGACGATCCTCGCTTTTCGGATAACAACTCTCGGGTGGCCAACCGGGCGGCGCTGAGGCAGTTGCTCGACGAGGCTTTCCTGACCCGAGACGCTGACGAGTGGCTGGCGCGATTCCAGGAGGCGGGGCTCCCCTGCGGACCGATCAACTCCATCCCCGACGTCTTTGCCCACCCCCAGGCAGAGGCGCGAGAGCTGGTGCTGGAGGCAGAGCACCCTACGGCCGGGACCGTGCGGTTCCCCGGTTTCCCCTACAAGCTGTCACAGACCCCCGCAGAGGTGCGGCGACCACCACCACGGCTGGGGCAGCACACTGCAGAGGTGCTAGTGAAGTTGCTGGGCTACTCCACGGAGGATGTGGTAGCCTTTCAGAATAGCGACATCGTTTGAGCAGGACACTACAACGAATTTGGAACAGAACGAATGGATACAGTCGCATCGGTTCTCTGATTCCCGTGGTGCCGTAGCACGGGATGATGCAGAGATACTCAGAGCGAGGCGGAGTGGAGAAATGACGATGGAAGGCAAAACGATTCTGTTCCTGCACGGGTTTTCATCGTCGAAGCAGAGCACCAATGCGCTCTTTTTCGGTAAGAAGCTCAGCGCCCTCCCCCAGGTGGAGTACCACGCCATTGACTTTAATCCGACTGCCAGGGATTTCGAATACATGACGACGACGGGCCTGATCAACCGCCTGAGGCAGTATGTGCTGGACCACGATCTGGGGATGGTCAGCATCATCGGCAGTTCGTACGGCGGTTTGATCGCCCTCCATTATGCGCAACGATTCGGGGGTGTCGACAAGATGCTGCTCCTGGCTCCCGGTCTGTTCTGGCTGTCCGGGGGGCTCGCGGAGGAGGAACTGGGGCAGTGGAAGAAGGCTGGCGTTGTGCCCGTGTTCCACCCTGTCTTTGAGAAAAAACTACCCATCAGGTATGATCTCCAGACAGACGGGCTGCACTATCCTGAGCCCATTCCACCCCCGACACCTGTTGTCATCATCCATGGGCGGAATGACACCACGGTACCGATAGAACATAGCCGAACCTATGCGGCCGGCTTTCCTGAGAGCGTTCACTTGATCGAGCTGGATGCCGATCACGACCTGACTGACCATCTGGGCTTTATCTGGGAACATGCAAGATCTTTCCTGTTGGGTACTGAGCGAGGAGGTGAATGAGGTGTTCGCAAGACCTGGTTTGCCCAGTTTTGACTATGTACGGGCACGCACACCCGACGGAGTGCTCGGCCTCCTGGAGGAACACGGGGCAGCGGCGCGGCTCCTGATGGGCGGCACCGACCTGTTCCCGGGTATGCGGGATGGGTTCATCCACCCCACCGTTGTGGTGGATGTCAAGCACTTGCCCGGCATTCGCGATGTCCTGTACGACGAGCAGACTGGCCTGACCGTTGGGGCGGCAGTGACGATGAACCGCTTGGCCGGGCATCCAGACGTGCAGGCCCATTACCCGCTGCTGGCAGAGGCGGCCAGCGCCGTCGCCTCGTACCAGATACGCAACCGGGCCACTCTGGGCGGCAACCTGTGCAACGGGTCCCCCGCCGCCGACACCGCCCCCGCTGTGCTGGTTCTGGGCGGGCAGATGGTCCTTTTCGGCCGGAACGGCGTGCGGGAGATACCCGCTGGCGAGTTCTTCCTCGGACCCGGCAAGACGGCGATGCAACGAAATGAATTCATGACGGGCTTGCGGTTCCCGATGCCGCTGGATGGCCATGCCGGCAGGTACCTCAAACTGGGTCGAAACAAGGCAGGTGACCTGGCCATTGCCGGGGTAGCGGTCTTGGGCTTTCGTTGCAGATCGGCTTCGGGATACGGGTTTCGCATTGCACTGGCCTCCGTGGCGCCGGTGCCGCTGCGGGTGCGGGAGGCAGAGAGAGTGCTGGCGGCGAACCCGCCCGGCGAGGACACCTTCGCTGAGGCCGCCGGAAAGGCCCTGGAGGCCGCGAGCCCGATAGACGACGTCCGCAGCAGCGCCGCCTACCGCAAGGCAATGGTCCGCAACCTAACGTTGCGGGGGCTATGCGCCGTGTGGGAACAACTGCGGGGCGCGTAGGGCGCAACAGCAGACAATCGCAGGTCACATGTACTTTGCATTGCGTATTGCGTGAGGCCAGGAGGCGAGAATGACCATCCATACGATAACCGTGACGGTGAATGGCGCCAGAGAGCGTCTGGATGTCCCTGCCAACATGACACTGCTGCAGATGCTCCGGGAGAAGCTGGCCCTGACCGGGACGAAGAACGGCTGCGAGGCGGGAGAGTGCGGGGCCTGCACTGTGCTGGTGGACGGAGAGCCGACCAACTCGTGCATGATGCTCGCTGTCGAGGCTGAGGGCCGGCGGGTGATAACGGTCGAAGGGCTGGCTCCAGAGGGCGAACTGAGTCCATTGCAGCATTCCTTCGTGGAACGTAATGCCATTCAGTGCGGTTTCTGCACACCAGGGATGTTGGTCTCTGCGCACGCGCTGCTACAGCGCAATCCACAGCCGACGGAAGTGGAGATCAAGACGGCGCTGGTGGGGAACCTGTGCCGCTGCACAGGCTATGTGCGCATCATAGAGGCGGTGCAGGCCGCTGCGGACCAGGGAGGGGTGTGAAATGACCCACAGTAGAATTGAGCCGTTTACCTCTGAGCCTGTTGGCAAAAGCGTTCCCCGCATAGACGCCTACGAAAAAGTCACCGGGTCGGCCACCTTTGCCGACGACATGCAGTTCGGTCCTGGCCTGTACTATGGACGATTGGTGCGTTGTCCCTTCGCCCATGCCCTGATCAAGCGAATCGATACCAGCAGAGCGCTGGAGATGCCTGGCGTAAGAGCGGTCGTCACCGGTAAGGATGTCCCCAACAACATTGGCCTGTATCTCATAGATCGCCCCATCTTTGCCCGCGAGCGCGCGCGCTACGTTGGGGAGCCGGTCGCCGGGGTGGTGGCAAGCAGCGAAGAGGTCGCCGAAGAAGCAGTACAGCTTGTCGAGGTGGAGTACGAGGAACTGCCGGCGGTTTTCGACCCGGAGGTGGGCGCCCGGCCCGATGCCCCCTTGCTCCATCCCAACCTGGGCGAGTACGATGTGGCGAACTTTATTTTCCCCCAACCGGGCACCAACATCTCGGAGCACTTTAAGCTGCGCAAAGGGGACGTCGAGCCGGCCTGGCCCAACTGCACGGCCATCGTTGAGGGGACCTTCCGCCTGCCCCAGATCCAGCACGTACCCATTGAGCCGCACGTAGCAGTGGGGCTCTGGGAACAGTCTGAAGAGGTGACGTTGTGGACCTGCTCGCAGTCGCCCTTTGCCCAGCGCGACCTGATGGCTCAGAGTCTGGGAATCCCCCACGGCAACTTGCGCGTCGTATCACCTTACGTCGGCGGTGGGTTCGGTGGCAAGGCCGGTATCTCGATGGAGGTCTGCGCGGTGGTCATGGCCCGGGCGGTCAAGGGGCACCCAGTCAAGCTGCGCATGACACGCGAAGAGGAGTTCATCGGGACGACGGTGCGGCAGAGCCTGGTAGCTCGCACCAAGATCGGCTGCGATGACGAGGGCAACTTGTTGGCGATGGAAACCCGGTACCGTTTTGGCGGCGGCGCCTACAATGACTATGGAGTCAACATTGCCCGCGCGGCTGGCTACTCCTGCACCGGCCCCTACCTCATCCCCAACGTCAAGGGCGATTCCTATTGTGTCTACACCAACCAGCCCGTCGGCAGCGCCATGCGTGGCTTTGGCATGCCGGAGATCCATTGGGGCATCGAGCAGATCATGGACCAACTGGCCGAAAAGATCGGGATGGACCCGGCCGAGTTCCGGCGGCGCAACTGCGTCAAGACCGACGCCACTATCCTGACCGGGATGAAGATGCCGCCCATCGACTTGGTGGCTTGCATAGACAAGGCCACAGAGGCAATTGCCTGGGGCAAGAGGGAGGCTCCCTCCGCACCACACAAAAAGCGCGGCAAAGGCATCGCCATCATGTGGAAGGCACCGGCGATGCCGCCCAACCCTGGCAGTGCGGCCATCGTGCGTTTCAACGAAGATGCGACGGTTAACGTTTCGATCGGAGCGCAGGATCTGGGGCAGGGGGCCTTTACCGTCATGGCTCAGATGGCAGCCCAGGCGCTGGGCGTGCCCTACGAGTGGGTGCGCATTTCCGTCCCGGTGGATACTAGGTACAGCCCCTACGAGTGGCAGACGGTCGCCAGCCGAATCACTTGGTCCACGGGCAACGCCGTCAGGGCTGCAGCCGAGGACGCCCGGCGGCAGATCCTGGAGA
>CBDUWJ010000143.1:0-6632 GCA_965370895.1 uncultured Anaerolineae bacterium
TCTCTGCTCATTCTCCTTGATCAGGATGCGATTCGCATCAGTGTTGTTCCATCCGTCGCTGGTGTACTCGTGGAAAACCATGACCCGCCAATATCGTCCCCTGGCGGCCTTCACATCCATGACCGGTGCATCCGACAGGCTCACAGCCCCGCCAAACTTCATGGAGGGAGCAAAGGTGATGAATGCTGGCTCGTTGCGGTAATTGAGGTCATGAAAGAGCCGAGTGGACTCATCCTGCAAGCGCCGCCACGGCTCCCCCATCTTGTCCCAGACCTCTTGCATAGGACGACTGGCCAGAGCCGCGGGCGCAAACCAGGCCAGGAAGATGGCCACAACAGTGATGATCAATCCAGCTCGCAGAAAACTGTAGACCAGTTCCGGGCTATAGCCAACCCTGGCAACCCGCCATTCCAGTTGGTAGAAGGCCAGACTGGTGCGCACTACCAGGAGCATTGCAACCAGGAGAAACACCAGTAGATAGCCGGTCAGGTCTTCCGGCGCGTAGGTGACATTCAGCATCAGCGCCAGGCCGCAGACAATGACCGCCCACCACACCCGCTGCCAGCGGAATATCGCCCAGGCACTGAAGTAGGCCATCAACCACAGCAGCAGAGCCAGCAGCAGGAGGAACATCGTGTTGCCCGGGCTGGTCCCTCCAAAGATAAGCACGGAGAGCCAGGCCCTGAGCTGCCTGTCCAGCTCCGCTACTGCCGCTTCTGCCAACAGGTCCGCCGAGCGTGCCAGGATCCTGCTGGTGAGAAAGGCAGCCCACGTGAACCCGGCCAAGACGGCAAGCAGGTGAGCTATACGGTTTGGAACTCGGCTCTTGGCTAGTACAATACCAGTAATGCCGCCTCCCAGGACCACTGCCTGCAGAATGGACAAGCCATCGGTCCAATCAGCAGCCTGGATGGACCAAGCCACACAGAAGAGCATGATCAACAGCAGGGCAACGGTCACCCAGCCTTCTCTCAACTCCATCTCTGGAAACATTTCACTGACTCCACTGAAAAAAAAGGCTGTCAGCGGGTGAAAAGGTATGTATGTTGTGTGCGCGCGGTGCGCGCGCACAACATACGGTACCTTTTCTCTCTCCGACTGCCCTCTTTTCCGGGCAGTTGTCCCTCTCTCTCAGAAAGCATTGGGCAAGGCGGCGCTTCTCGCTCCCCCGACTTGCCGTAGGCTGCTCCCCTCGGCTACAACCCGTCGATGGCCATGAATGTCAGTAACCCAATCAGTCCTGCCAGAACCGAGAGTAGCCCATGCCTTGGGCACGGACAGGGTACATAGTTAACCCCACTCCCATGTATTAGGTTCACTTGTCCGCTTCATTCTACTAGCAACGAAACGAAAAGTCAAGGATCTGGCCCACTGCCGGACAGCCTGCCCGTCGTTTTCCCTCACTGCTCGCCGGTTCATGGCGTTGCCCCAAGACGTTTGACAACGCTCTCGATCAGTGCTATCATTGTTGGTGACGGCGGGATCAGAGGATTCAGGCCCAGCTTCGGTGAAGGAGACACCGCTTGTTCCGAGAGATCGCCAATTGGTTCCGCGCCCAGCCGCGCTATCGGCAACAGATCTACAGCTTGCTGCTCGGAGCTATCTTGCTCACCCTGCCTTGCTACGGCACAGCGGCAGTGCTTCTGCTGCTGGCACCAGCGCGCCCTGCGCCTGTTCCATCCCCGACCTGGACGCAGATACTGCCGCCCACTCCTATACAGGTCGGCACAGCAAGCCTGACCCCGCTGCCCACCTACACGCCCACCCCTACCCCTACACCGCGCCCGGGAGCGAGTTCCACCTCTCCCCCGATTCCCACCTGGGCCCCGACCTGCATCCCGCCAGTGACCTGTACGCCGGTCCCGACTCAGCCGCCGGCCCACACCCCGACAGCCACCAGTGCGCCGGCTGATACCCCCACACCCACGGACACGGTGACACCCACAGATACCTGCACCCCAACTGACACGGCTACGACCACAGACACGGCGACTCCGACACGTGGCAGCACCCCGGCTGACACAGCCACGCCCACAGACACAGCGACACCCACACATACCTTCACTCCGACCGCCACAGACACGCCCACAGACACGCCGACACCGACACATACCTTCACGCCGACCGCCGCAGACACGCCCACAGACACGCCGACACCCACAGGTACCAGCACCGCGACCCACACAGCAACTGCTGTGCCCACAGCAGCGCCCACTGAAACGGCAACACCCACCAACACCGATACCCCGACCGACACTGCCACGCCCACCGGCACGGCAACGCCCACGACCGCCGGCACCCCGACGCGTACAGCGACTCCTGTTCCCACATCCACGCCCACGGACACCAGCACGCCCGCATTGGGGCCACAAGGCAAGACAGGACTCGCCGGCTCATGCCTGTGAGACGATGCCCCCAACTTCGCCGGTTTGACAGAAGTATGGTTCACAGCTATAATCGCACGGCTAGACGCCATCAATTGCCAAGAGAGCGAGGGAGATCCTGGTGGACATAGTCCCGCTTTTGAAACGTTTGTCAGAGGCCAACGGAGTCTCTGGCTACGAGCACGAGGTCCGCGAAATCGTCATAGAGGAGTTTGGCCGCTACGCCGACGAGGTGCGGACAGACACCCTCGGCAACGTCATCGCCTTGAAAAGGGGCATCGCCCCTCCTCCGCGCCCAGCTATCCTGATCGCCACACACATGGATGAGATCGGCCTCATCGTGTCGGAACTGGAAGACGGTTTTATCCATTTCCAGCAGGTAGGTGGCTACGACGACAGAGTATTGTTGGGCCAGGAAGTCACCGTCCACGGCCGGCACGACCTGCCAGGCATTATCGGCGCGCGTCCCCCGCACGTGCTGCCCCGCGCCGAACGAGACAAACCCATCCCTTATGACAAACTGCTTGTCGACGTAGGCCTGCCGCCTGAGGAGCTACCCAGGCTGGCGCGCGTCGGCGACCTGATCACGATGAACCGCCAGTTGTCCGAACTGAAGGGCGGGCTCGTCGCCGGCAAGGCGCTGGATGATCGGGCGTCGGTGGCCGCCGCCGCTATCTGCCTGGAGGAACTCAGCTACGCCCGCCACCAGTGGGACGTATATGCTGTCGCCACCGCACAGGAAGAGGTAGGTGTCAAGGGCGCCATCACCAGCACGTACGGCCTCCAGCCCGACGTGGGCATTGCCATTGACGTGACCTGCGCAAAACAGCCTGGAACGCCCGACGAGTATACCTTTGAGCTGGGCAAGGGACCAACCATTGGCTGCGGACCGAACTTCCACCCCAAGCTCCAGCAAGCCCTGGTTGAGACAGCCAAAGCCCTGGAGCTGAGCTACCACCTGGAGCCCGCCGCCCGCCCAGGCGGCACCGATGCCTACGCCATTCAGATCTCCCGCGAGGGCATTCCCACCGCCCTGATCTCGATTCCGCAACGCAACACGCACACCCCTGTCGAGACCGTATCTGTCAAGGACGTGGAGCGGGTGGGACGGCTGCTGGCCGCTTTCGTCAGCCGCCTGGATGACAGTTTCCTGCCGAGTCTGACCTGGGACTTGGGGTTGGAGGAAGAGAAAGATTGAGGACTCTGCGCCTGGGTGGAGCGGGTACCTGTCGGTGTTTCTGCACAGAAGCCCTGGGACCATTTGACCCTACAAAAAATGCGGTAGGAGGCTGACTTGCTGCTAGAACAACTCTCCAATGCCTTTGGCCCGTCGGGCTGCGAGGACGAGGTGCGCCGCACACTGGCCCATGCTCTGCGTGACAAGGTGGACGGCATGCGGACCGATGCCCTGGGCAACCTCATTGCCTTCAAGCAGGGCACAGGCCCCGAGCCCCGTCTGAGAGTTATGGTGGACGCCCACACCGATGAGGTTGGCCTGATGATCACCCGCATTCAAAAGAGCGGTCTGCTGGGCTTTCGAGCCGTGGGCGGCATCGATGACCGGCTGCTGTTGGCCAAAGGCTTGGTTATCGGTGAGCAGCGGCTCCCCGGCGTCATTCTGGCGCCGCCCGTGCACCTGACCACACCGAAACAGCGCAAGCAGGTGATCAAGATCGACGAACTGGCGATTGATATCGGTGCGGTCAGTGAGGATGAAGCCAGGGCGCTCGTCAAAGTGGGTGACTATGCGGCTTTCGACACTCGCTTCCAGGTTCTCACCGAAAGTGGCTTGCGCACGGCCAAGGGCAAAGCCTTCGACGATCGCGCGGGCTGCGCCGCAGCCGCGAGCCTGGCCGCCGGTGAGTACGCCGTGGACCTCTACCTTTCCTTCAGCGCCCAGGAGGAGGTCGGACTGCGCGGAGCGCGGGTGGCCGCCTTCCGCATCGAGCCGGATGTGGCGTTTGCTCTAGAGGGAACCGTCTGTGACGACATACCAAAGAAAGAGGATGTGAGCCCCACGACCGAATTGGGAAAGGGCCCTGCCATCACCATCATGGACCACTCCTTTGTCGCTGACCAACGCCTGGTCCGCCTGCTCGTAGACACCGCCAAAACTGAGGACATCCCCTACCAGTTCAAACAACCGGGCGTGGGTGGCACCAACGCCGGCGCCATCCACCTGTCGAAAGCCGGCGTGCCCTCTGCGGCCATCGCTGTCCCGTGCCGGTACATCCATGCGCCGGTTGGCCTGCTGAGCCTAAACGACCTTGAACACCTGGTGACCTTGATGCAAGCCACCCTGCACGCCCTACCCAAAGAGTGGAAATCGCCACGTCAAACGTAAGGCGTGAAACGCGATGCTGACACGCAACACACGTGAGGAGAACGCTTGTGAAAGACCTGATCGAGAGACTTACTGAAGCCTATGGACCTTCCGGTTGCGAAGAACACATCTGCGAGATCATCCGCGCCGAGGTGGAACCGCTGGCGGACGACGTGCATGTGGATGCCCTGGGCAATCTGATCGCTCTGAAAAAAGGTACCGGCGGGGGTAAGAAGATCATGCTCGCGGCCCACATGGACGAGATTGGCCTCATCATCAGCTACGTCGATGAAAACGGCTTTCTTCGCTTCCAACCCATCGGCGGCATAGACCCGATGACACTGGTGGGCGGGCGGGTGCGATTCGCAGACGCGACCATCGGCGTCATCGCCCCCGAGAAGCGCCAGGAATTCAAGAAAGCACCGGACCTGGCCAAGCTTTACATTGACATTGGCGCCACGAGTCGCTCCGAGGCCCAGGAGCGGCTGGGCCAGGCGGTGGGCTTTGTCCGGCCCTTTGCCGACATGGGGCAGAGGATCGTGGCCAAGGCGCTTGATGACCGCATAGGTTGTGCTGTGCTTGTTCAGGTTTTACGCCAACTTGCGGGCACACCCCACGACGTCCATATCGTCTTCAGCGTGCAGGAGGAGATCGGCCTGCGAGGAGCGCGCACCAGTGCCTATAGCCTCGATCCCGATCTGGGCATCGCCGTGGACATTACGGCCGCCGCCGATACCCCCGAGGCGCCCAAGATGGCCATGAAGCTGGGTGCCGGGCCGTGCATCAAGGTCATGGACGGGGGTATGCTTTCCCACCCAGCGATCAAGAACCTGCTGATTGAAACCGCTGAAGCAAATGGCATTCCCTTTCAGTTGGAGGTCTTGGCCGCCGGTACCACTGACGCTGCTGCCATCCAATTGGCACGGAGCGGCGTGCCTGCCGGCTGTGTGTCCATCGCTTGCCGCTACTACCACACGCCGTCCGAGATGGTGGACATGAACGATGTGGAAAACGCGGTCAAGTTGCTGCTGGCCATGTTGGCAGCACCCATCGACCTCTAGGCACCCATGAAGTGGTCCACCCGGATCTGATCTTCCACGAACCCGCTGCGTGTTTCTGCCAGTGACCTGGCCTCGACGAGTAAAGCAGGCACAGTGGCCATCGCCGGCGCTCGTCCTGACCTGCAGGTGAGGCGGATGATCCCCGCCAAGCGACACCGGCATGCGGCGGGATGCATCAGCATCCTGCGGGCTGGGGCCGCTCCCATACCTGCCGCACACGAGGCATAGCCGTGAGCTCTAAACTGCTCGCTCCAGCCACCTTGATACTCCTCGGCTTCCTGCTCTTGGGTTGCGCTGAAGCCACGGCAATCCCCACCCCCACCGGCGGTGAACGGGTGACTATTGTCCACGTCGTGGATGGTGACACCGTGGAACTTGATGACGGCCGCCGGGTCCGCTACCTGGGCATCAACACGCCGGAGCGCGACCAGCCCTTTTACGCAGAAGCACGAGCAGCCAATCAGCAGCTTGTGGAGGGCAAGGCCGTCTGGATGGTGCTCGATACTGAACCTACAGACCGGTTTGGGCGGACCCTGGCATATCTGTGGGTCGATGAAGAACTTATCAACCTGGAATTGGTGCGCCAGGGATACGCCAATGCCTACACGCAGCCTCCCAATTTACGGTACAGCAAAGAGATCATCGCCGCCGAGCAAGAAGCACGAGAAGCCGAGGTGGGTCTTTGGGCGCCAGCCGGTGTTCCCATCAGGATCCAAGAGATCCATTATGACGCGCCCGGACCTGATCACGAGAATCCAAACGGCGAGTGGGTGGAACTTCGCAATGAGGGTTCGAAAACCGTGGACCTGACTGGCTTCACACTGAAGGATGAAGCCAACCACATCTATACCTTCCCGACCCTGA
>CBDUWJ010000144.1:0-6604 GCA_965370895.1 uncultured Anaerolineae bacterium
TGCACCTCTTGGGTGCGTTGCACCTGGTTGACCCACAAGAACAGGTGCAACGCACCAAACCCAGGTGCATCGCACCGCGTCTCTCCTCGCCAGCGACAGGACGTCTCCCGTGCGATGGACCCCGGCCCGTTGCCCGTCAACCTTGCCAAAATGGTGGATCCGTGGTAAACTGGCAGCGACTCCAGGGAAAGCCTGGTGAGTGAGTGACCAGCAACCCGAGCCAGGACCAACGGTGCATCACCTCCCTGGCATCGGCTCATCCGCAAATGGCTGCTCGCGGGCTATAGTCAGTGAGCATAGGGTGGGTATCCCTGCCAGCCTTCCAGTCTGAGGAGACAAGGAACACGGACACGGTGGTAACCAGATTACCAGAAAACGCCGGCGTCGCCCAGATGGCTGCATGGCGAGCCACGACCAAACCCATGAGGCCCTGCACTCTCTGATGGACAACGAAACACCAGAACGCGAACCAAGAACCGCCCTCTGGATCGCTGCCTCGCTCGCGGCGCTGGCCTTTATCGCCGCCGTCGCCGTCCGGCTCTGGCGCCGCTGGCAGGCCAGCCGGCGGCCCCCACCACCCCCGCCGCCGATCCATGTCGAGGGCCTGACCGAGGCCGAAGCGGAAGCCCGCCGCCTGGAGGGCCAGGACAACGTCATCCAGCTCAAGCCCCAGCGCACGCGCAAGCAGATCTGGCAGGCGAACGTCTATAACTTTCTCAACCTGAACCTGGTGGGCCTGGCGGGGGCCCAGCTCCTGCTGCGGCGTCCCCTCGACGCTCTGCTCAGCCTGGGGACCATAGCCCTCAACATCGGCCTGAACGTCGGCCAGGAGATGCTGGCCAGACGCCGGCTGCTGGAGATTGAGCAGGCCACACGTCCGCAGGCCACCGTGATCCGCGAGGGCAAGGTGCGCAGCATCGATCCCAGCGAGCTCGTGCTGGGCGACGCGCTGGTCATAGGACCGGGGGACCAGGTGCTGGTGGATGGGCAGGTTCTCGAGGGGCAGCTCGTGGTGGACGAGTCGGAGGTCACCGGCGACGGTGTGTGGCGCACAAGAGTAGCTGGGGACAAAGTCAATGCCGGCAGTCTCTGCGTCTCGGGCCGCGCCGCCTGCCAGGTGGAGGCAGTGGGCGATGAGCGCCTGATTGTCACCCGGCACGCCGACGCCCCCGCCGCCAAGGAGGAACTCACACCCCTGGAGCGTACCATCGAAGGCATCCTCAAAATGCTGCTCGTGCTCGTGTTCGTTGGTACCGCTTTCCTGTTGATCAAGTATTTCCAGTTGGACACCATCCTGGTCCCCTCGGACATCTTTAACGAAGTCGTCGGCCTCGTCTTTAACGTCGCTCCCGTTACCCTCTTCTTTATGATCGTGGTCACGTATGCGACCGGGACAGCGGACCTGGGCCGGTTGGGCGCGCTGGTTTACCGCGCCCGGTCAGTCGAGTCGATGGCTCAGGCCACCGTGCTCTGCTTTGCCAAAGCGGGCATCCTCACAGGCACCCAGGTAGAGATCAAGCCCGTTGAGCCGCCTGAGGGGCAGGAGCGTCTGGCCGAATCGCGCCTGCGCCAGATCCTGGGCGACTATGCCCGCACCTCATCGACGGACAAGGTGGTGACGCGCGTCATGGCCGGCACCTTTGAGGGTAACCGGCGCCAGGCCTACGAGCAGGCCCCCTTCCTGTCGGTCTATGGCTGGAGCGCTGTGGCCTTTGACGACGATGACCTGCGCGGCGTCTATGTGCTGGGCGATCCCCAGGTCGTGGAAGCGCACATGACGGCTGTGGCCAGGAAAGAAGATGACGAGAAGAAGGGCGGTTCGCCGCTGGCAGCAGTGCGCAAGATGGTGTCACCCGTGGGGCGCCTCTTTCGACGCGGGGATCAGGAGGAGTCCGACGAGGAACCCACAGAGGTCCAGCAGGAGCAACCCGCGCCGGAGAACACCCAGGAGCCAGAGGCGGTCCCGGAGGAAGGGGTTGCGGAGCCCGGGGCTTCCCCGGAGGACGGCGCTCCTTCGCGTGATAAAGCCCCTTCGGGCAAAGGAACGCTCGCGCAGGACGGGACTGCTTCAGGCAAAGGGGAGCCCCGAGAGAACGGGGCCTCTGCCGAGGAAGATGGCGCCACGCCAGAAGAGGCGAAAAAACCGGGCATCTTCCGGCGCTTGGGCCGGCGGGTCAACGGCATTCTGCATCGCGAAAAGTCAGAGCCGGAAGAGGAAGAGGCGCCTGACGCCAAAGAAGCCCAGGAAAGGATCATGTCCTTTGCCTATTGCCCCGAGCTGGTCCCGCTGCACGACGCGCAGGGCCAGCCCCAGTTCCCCGCAGGCCTGATTCCGCTCTGCACGCTGCACTATACCGAGCGCGTGCGGCCCGAGGCCATCGACATGATCAGGACCTTCTCCGAGACGGGGGTGAGCATCAAGGTCTTTACCCCCTCTGCGCCGGAGCCGACCGCCGCCATGCTCCGCCAGGCCGGGCTGGGCGCAAATGGCGACGGACCGCTAGCATCCCTGGGCACCATCACCGGCCCTGAACTGGCTAACCTGGATGAGGCAGGGGGGAGAGCTGCGGTAGCCGAGAACACCATCTTTGGCCAGGTTACGCCCGAACAGGCTGGGCTGGTGGTGAGTACCCTGCGCCAGGATGGCGAGTCGGTAGCCGTGATAGGCGATGGTGTGAGCGATCTACCGGCCATGCGGCAGGGCAACCTGGCCATTGCCCGGCAGGGCAGCACCCAGGCCGCGCTCAGTACGGCCGACATCGTGCTCCTGGACGACTCGCCTTCGGCGCTGTCGGTGGTGCTGGAAAAGGGACAACGCATCGTCCACGGCCTGCTCGACATCCTGAAGCTGAACCTGACACAGGTGCTCTACCTGGCCATCCTGCTCGTGGCCATCCCCCTGTTTGGCTTCGGTTATCCCTACCGTCCCGGGCAGGGCACGGTCATCACCGTGGCCACCGTGGCGTTGCCCTCGGTGGCCCTCACCCTGTGGGCCACGGCTGGCGTGGCGCCCCGCGCCAGGTTGGGCTGGTTGCTGGCCCGCTTCGTGGCGCCCTCGGCCATCACCGTCAGCGTGACAGCGACGCTTGTCTACCTGCATTTCCTGGAAGGCAGGGGCGGGGTGCAGTACGCCCAGTTGGCCCTCACCCATACCCTGGTGGCCTGCGGGCTGCTGCTGGTGGTATTCATCCGGCCGCCAAAGCGGACCCGGTGGAACCGCACTGAGGAAGCGGGCGACTGGCGGTTCAGCGTGCTGGCGCTAATCCTGATGGTCGTCTTTTACCTGGTGACGCTCATCCCCCTGGCGCAGGATCTTCTCCACATCGGCCCCCTCCGCCAGCAGCAGGACTATTTGATCGTGGGCGCCGCGGTCCTCGTCTGGGCCGTGGTCCTATGGCTGGTCCTGGCGTTCCTGACTCTGATCCGTCGAGATGAATAGGAATTGGTAGATTGGGAAAGCGGTAGATTGGGAAATTGGTAGATTGGGTAACCGGTACCTTGGGAAATTGGCAGATTGGGAAAGCGGTAGATTGGGGAACTGGTACACTGGGAAATTGGCAGATTGGGAAAGCGGTAGATTGGGGAACCGGTACATTGGGAAATTGGCAGATTGGCAGGGCGGGTTTCCTGCCCGCCAGCTTGGTAGGGCGGGTTTCTTACCCGCCAGCACCTCGTTAGAAATTCATTAAAACCCTCAGCAGTATCTTGACAAAAGCCTGGCCATGCTGTATACTGTCCGGACGTACAAGCAAGCCCGTACGCGTGCCGGATCGGCGCGACAGGCGACCCGGTACGACTACCGCACACGGATCCTGGGGGATCATGGCCCCGGGGTGCGGTGCACAAATAACCAAGCAGAAGGAGATGAACAAACCATGAGCACAATGGTAGTACTGTCTTTCAAGGATGAGACCGGCGCGGAGCAGATGCGCGACACGCTGGGCAAGCTGCAGAAATTGCAGCTCATCAGCCTCTCTGACGCCGCCGTCGTCGTGCGCAAGGAGGACGGCAAGGTCAAGGTCAAGCAGGCTGTGAGCTTGGTGGGAGCGGGTGCCCTGGGCGGCGCCTTCTGGGGCATGCTCATCGGCCTGCTCTTCTTTGCGCCCTGGCTGGGCCTGGTCATTGGCGCCGCATCAGGTGCGTTGGGCGGCAAGCTGACAGACGTCGGCATCGACGACAAGTTCATCAAAGAGGTCGGCGAGACCATCGAACCGGGCCATTCCGCCCTGTTCCTGCTGGTGGAAAGCTGGACCGAGGACAAGGTGATGGACGAGATTACAAAGTACGACGCCACGGTCCTGCAGACCTCCCTGTCGAAAGAGGACGAGGCCAAGCTCAAGGCCGCCTTTGGCGCGGAAGAAGAAGGGGACTAGGAGTCGGATCAGAAACATAGGACGGTGAGGAGGGATTCCTCATCGTCCTTGGTTCTTTTCGCTGGTCGGGAATGGGGGATTCAGAGATTCGGGATCCGGAACCTCGGGACTCCGCCGGTCAGTTCTAAGAGTGAGTTGTCACACCGGGTAAGCAATTATCCAGAAGCATTCAAAAAAAGAGATTTCAGGGAGGAAAAAGCATGACAGAAGAAAGCAAGATGGAAGAGCAGGTATCCGTTAGTAGGCAGGATCTGCGAGAGACCGCGGTCGAAGTGGAAGCCCTCAGCGACGAGGCTGCGCTGGTGGGTGAGATGGACATCATGGAAGGCACAGACACCCTGGTTGCCGCGGCGGATGTGGCGGACGTGAGCCGGGCAGCCCTGGCCGTCGGGGTGAGCGACGTGACGCGCGGAGTGGACGCCCAGGTGGCTGCCGAGCGCAGCGCGTTGATCAGCGAGGCTGTTGCCGTAGCAGGCATTACAGATATCTCCCAGGGCGCCGAAATGCTGGCGGCCTCTGAGGACCTGGCGGTCATCACCGCCGTCGTGGGGAACCTGAGCGCGGAAGACCTGGAACACGGAATGGAGATCGCGGCCATCTCCGGCCAACTGGCCGCGGCCAGCGACGTCGTGGACGCCTTGGACATGCCCGTCCTCGCCACGTTCCTGTCGGACAGGGCCGGGTGGCTGAAGGACATCGCCGTCGATGAGATGTTCCAGTATGCTGCCAGGCAGGCCATGGCAGAAGCCATCGACCAGACGAGCATGGAGGTGGCAGCCCTGGGCCTGGAGGAAGTGGGCGAGGGCGTGACCAGGCTGGAAATCGCGGAGGCAGAAGCCATCCGCAGCGAAGTGCTGGACGAGGTCGGGGCGGAAATGACGGCCGACGGCCTGGCGGAGATAGCTGCGGCCAGGGCCATGAAGGAAGCGGCCCGTGACCTGGCCCTGGAGGGCATCGAGGAGGTGGCCGAGGGTTCAGCCGAGCTGGGCGCGTCCGACAGTTTGTACGCCACCGCCGAGGGGCTGTACGACAAGGCCGAGGAGCTGGACGACTAGAGCAAGGCGGGCTGGAGGGCAGCTTTCGCTCTGGCGGGTCCGTGACCGGCGTTCTGGCATCACAAGCCGCCAGGCAGCCAGGTCACGGACCTGGCTGGAGCGGGGCGGGCTGAAGGGCGACTAGGCTCATGGCGGGTCCCAATTCGGATAGTGGCAAATGGTCCCTGACAGGGATCATTTGCCACTATCCGTGACCCGCGTTCTGGCGTCGCAATCCGCCAGGCCGCCAGGTCACGGACCTGGCTGGAGCGGGGAGCTGGAGGACCAAGCGGGTCGGGCTAGAGGCCGGAATTTGCTCCTCGCGGGTCCGTTGCCCACGCTCTTTCAACAGGAATCGGGGCAACCCCCCACGAATCGAGGAGAATCCCATGAACCCATCACGTCCATCCAGCCGCCGCCGCACCACGTGGCCCCTGCTGCTCACCCTGCTGGCGCTGGCCCTGGTCCTGGGAGTTATGACAGCCTACGCCCAGGACCAGACCGGGGATCCAGCCGTGGTCCAGGTGCTGACCGGCAATATCGAACCGGACCAAGCCGTTTTCTACCTACTTCCCAACCTCAAGGCTGGAGAGACGCTCTACGTCTATGCCAAGCGGGCGTCCGGCAACCTGGACCCCTTTGTCGGGCTGACCGATACCCCGGCGCAAGGCGCCACCGTGGCGGAAGCATTCTACGCCCAGGTCGATCTGGCCATCGCCCAGGGGTTGGACCCCCTGGAGGCGCTGCCCGCGATCTACGATGGGCTCACGGTTGCCTGGGATGACGACAGCGGCGTGGGGTACGATGCCGCCTTTGAGTACCGAGTCCCGGCCGATGGCGACTACCAACTCCTCCTTACCGGCACACCAGTCGAGGATACCTTTGGCGATTTCCGCCTGCTGCTGGGTCTCAATGAACCGAAGGTCCTGACTGGAACAGCACAGCCCAGCGGTGGCAAGATCGCTATCCTCGACCAGCAGGCCTCCAAGGTAGGGGTCGCCGCCCAGGAGATCACCGGGACCCTGACCATCACCAACCCCTCACGGACCCTGCTTCTCGAGCCTCTGAAATCGGGCGACGTGCTGTACGTCTGGGCCGAGGCGACCTCTGGCGACCTGCTGCCCGTCCTCGTCTTGGAGGATTATGGCAACAAGCCCCTGCGCACCGGGAACCTGTCGGGCCAGGATACGACTGCCA
>CBDUWJ010000145.1:0-6603 GCA_965370895.1 uncultured Anaerolineae bacterium
CCCGCGGTCACCGTACACCTCACACCTCTCCAGTCACCCATTCGCCCGCCTCACCGCCCCTGCAATCCGGAACCCGCGGTGCTTCATCGGCAGGATAAAGCCATCGAGAGCGGCTTTTGTGCGAGTTTCCACCGAACCGTGTACACCACCTAGCACACAGGGAACTTGCTCAAAACGACCAATTGTGGTATACTTATGTACGTTTCAGGTTAATCCTGTGCACTCATGCCTGTTGCTAGGTCGAGAGGCTAGCAGATTCATTGAGGAATTGGGCCAACTGAGGTGATAGGGAATGGGTAGGTTGTGAGAGAACGAGGACAGAGATCGGGCGAGCAACTGATCGAAGAATTGGTGCTGCACATCACCCGTTGGGGATTGGCCCAGCCGGCCATCATGCTCCTGGAAGTGACCAAGCCGCTCAGTTTTGTCGTCAGCCAGGGATTGCTTCTCTGGGAACCGATCCTTAGCCTTTTTTATGTGGAGCCCCAGATTGCAGGCTATGCCAACCTGTTGGCCGACAGGTCCAACGTGGAGGACTTGATAACCCGTCTCGAAGAGAACCAGCCAATGCGCGACAGCACTGGCAAGGAGAGAGGATGACGGCAGCGATTCTTCTGGCGTTCCTGCTGCTGATTCTGGTGGTCCTGCTCTTTCACACGCTTAGGGTCAGGTCTGGCAGGTCCGGCGAACTGCGCCCTCTCCCGGGGCTGGAGGAACTTCCCTCCTTGGTGGCAAGCTCGGCCGAGACGGGTCTGCCGCTCCACGTGTCAGTGGGTGTGGCGGGCGTCGGCGGAGCCGCTACTGCCGAGACGTGGGCTGGGCTCACCCTCCTGGCCCAACTGGCCGACGAGGCCGCTGCCAACGACGCTCCGCTGCTCGTCACCGTGGCCGACCCCACCGTGCTGCCCCTGGCCCAGGACACTCTGCAACGGGCCTACGCCCGTCATGGTAATCCCGAAGGGTATGACCCAACCCAAATCCGTTTCGTCGCCCCGGATCCGATGGCCTATGCGGCGGGGACGATGGGCCTCGTAGAACGGGAGCCACTGGCGGGCAGTGTAATGGTCGGCTCGTTTGGCGACGAGTATCTGCTGATAGGCGAGACCGGCGCGCGGCGGTGCGTGCACCAGGTGGTAGGCACCACCGATCCCCGAACTTTGTCCCTCGTCTACGCCTCGGCCGACGAAACCCTGGTGGGCGAAGAGACGTTCGCCGCTGGCGCCTATACTTCGCGGCTGCCGATCCAGATTGCCAGCCTGCTGACCGAGGATTGGATCCGTTGGATCGTAATCGGTGCCATAATCGTCATTGCCATCTGGAAGGTCGTCGTCTGAGGGCAAGGAGCCAGCCATGGCCGTTCTGAAACGAACGATACCTGCCATCATTGCCATCGCCGTGGGTGTGGCGGTCCTGGCGACCGTGTTCGTATCCAATCCATGGTTGGACGCCATTGGCACCTATCTACTTGACACCACCATCATTGTCGCTGCCTTTGCCCTTGTCCTGGGACTGCTGAACGTGTTGCGCGTCCACGGTCGCCGCATCCGCGAACGCCAATCGGGCAGCTTTTACAGTGCTGTGCTCGTTGCGGCCATGCTTCTCGTCTTGATAGTGGGCCTACCTCCGATTCCCAACCAACCATCTGGGCCATCTCAACCCATTGTGCAATGGATGTTTGAATACGTCCAGGTACCGCTTCAGGCGTCCTTTTCGGCGTTGCTTGTCTTTTTCATTGTGACGGCCGCCTATCGCCTTCTCCGGGTTCGCAGCCCCGAGTCGGCTGTGATGTTGATCGTGGCCTTGATTGTGCTCGCCGGACAGGTGACGGTGGGGTTGGTTCCCGTTCTGCCCGACCTTCGGGATTGGATCCTGGCTGTTCCGGTGGTAGCTGGTGTGCGGGGCATTCTCTTGGGCGTGGCACTGGGTGTCCTGCTAACCAGCATCCGCCTTCTCTTGGGCGTCGAACGCCCCTATAGCGACTAGGCCTGTGGCCCCGGACCGGTGTGTGGGTATGTCGTGGAGTAGACCGAGGCTAAGATGATCCTCTGCCCGACTTGCGGGACCTCCAACCTGATTGGCAGCCAACACTGCATGGAGTGTGGGCTCAGGTTCGATCCCCCAAAGCAGGAATGTCCTCATTGCCGGACATTGAACCCTGTTGAGGATCTGGTCTGTGCAGCCTGTGGGGCAAACTTGCCAGCGCAGCCCGCGGGGAGTGTGTCCTGGAACGAGCGTCCACCGAGCCAGTCGAGGGATGCGGCTGAACCACCCCCTCCGACGCCGGACGAGAGTGCCCCCCCGGCAAAAGACACCGCAGAGGTTCCTGGCTGGACACAAGACCTGCCGTACCCTCTGACTGCAGACGCCCCCGAGGCCCCCGAGGCTGAGGCAAAGGCAGGGGAGCCCGAGGGGCTGCTCGGACTTCAGACATCGGCGGAGGAAGCTGCTCCTCTGATTGTGGAGGCAATGATCGGGGAGGCACAACTACCTACTGCGGACCTGCCGGCCGAAGGGGGCCCGCCTGCCCGTCCGCCGTCTCCAGGACCGGACCTGGAGCGTGAGGGCGTGGATCAAGCGACAGGCAAACCTTCTGGCTCGTTGCCTGCCCTTGTTCCGGACGAACCGGGGGGCGAGGAAGAGGGGGAAACTCAACGCTCTGCGTTGGTCACCAGGGAAGTGGGCTTGTTGGCGGGCATCAAGGACACGCTGCCCGCAGAAGCGCTTATCGCCCAACCCTATGCGACAATTGCCGGTGCGGGCTCAGAGGGTGTTGCCAGTTCCCAGGATCGAGAGGCGATGGCCGCGCAGGCACGCTTGTTCGCCGAGATCGTGGCGCCACCAGCGGGAGCAACACCGCAAACGACTGGCCAACCCAGGGTGCGGTGGCAGCCGCCCGCCAGGGCAACTGCGGTGCGGCGGTCACTCGCCCGGTGGATTGCCTATGCTGTCTTGATCACTGCCGTCACCTTGCCGTTCCTGTTGGAAGAGCCGTTGCTGTCATATCTGCCAGAGTCGCTGCTCCAGCGTGCTCCCTTTCTGCCAGGCACCGGCCTGAAAGAGCCGCTGCCACGCACCTTTGAGGCGGCTCCAGCCGTGGCGGACCTGTACGAGCGGATCGAATCTTTGAGCAGCGATGCTCACGTGCTGGTGGCCTTTGACTATGATCCATCATCGATCGGGGAGATGGATGTCGTAGCCCGGGATATCCTTGGCCACCTGATGGATCAGGATGCTCAGGTGGTAGCCGTAAGCCTACTACCGGCTGGTGCGGCCACAGCCCAGCACCTGCTGGAGGAAGTGGCAGCCGGCCGCTACGTCAACCTTGGTTACCTGCCTGGCCAGGCAGTGGCGGTCCGGCGGCTGGGTCGATCGCTGCAGACTGCCCTGCCCCACGATTTCCTGGGCAACCCGGTGGTCGATCTGGACGTGATGGAGGGGATGACTTCTCTCCAGAGCTTTGAGCTGATCATCGAACTGGCGGCGGCCCAGGATACTCTGCGCTGGTGGATCGAGCAGGCCGGCACACCCTATGACGTCCCGCTAGGGGCCGGGGTCAGTGCCTCAGTGGAGCCCATGGCCCGGACCTACTACGAGACCGAACCGCGACAACTGGTGGGATTGGTCGGTGGGGTGTCCGGTGCGGCCACATACCAGGCCCTGCGCAGCGACCAGCGCACTGGGAGCGGGTCGCAGGACCGCCCTCAGGAAGACATCACTGACCGTCTGGATGCCCAATTGGCCGGACATCTGTTCCTCGTTCTGGTGATACTCATCGGCAACGGAGTTTATCTCGTGCAACGTGTGATTGGGAGGGGATCCTGATGGACACGCTGCTCCCCACCGGATGGACGGCCTACCTTGACGCGGCTGGCACCTGGGTTGCTGTCATCCTCACCCTCTTTGTGTTCAGTTATCTGCTGGGCGACAACGCCCTCTACCGCCTGGCCGAACACATCTTTGTGGGCGTCGCCGTGGGCTATGCCGCAGTGGTAGTTTTCCACAACGTCCTCGTTCCCAAGCTCCTGGCACCCATCTTTGAAGCAGTAAGGGCCCGAGATTGGTACCAATTCCAATTGCTGTTGCTCCCCCTGGCACTGGGTTTGCTCCTGATGACAAAATCCTTCAAGCGGGCGAGGCCTGTGTCGTGGTGGGGAAGCTTCAGCGTGGCCCTTTTGCTCGGCGTGGGCGGGGCGCTGGCCATAGGGGGGGCGCTGCTGGGCACGCTGTTGCCCCAGGTGGACGCCGCTGCCGACGTCACACGTTACGTGTCAGGCTACGGTCCGGGTCTTGGGCTATTCAGCGGATTCGTGGTCCTCGTCGGCACCACAGGCGTCCTGCTGCATTTCCATTTCGGCGCCAGCCGCGATGAGCAGGACCAGAGGTCCGCTACTCTGAGCTCGTCGAAGGGGCGGCTGGCAGAACTCGCTGACTGGTTGGTGCAGACCTGGGGCGGATTGGGGCGATGGTTCATTTTCATTGCCTTTGGTGCCCTCCTGGCCACAACATTTATGTCGCGTCTGTCCTTTCTGGTGGGGCGGATCCAGTTCCTGCTGGATGCCGCGCGTGGGTTGGTCGGAGGCTAGAGATGACCCACGAGCGCGCGGCCATCGAATCGATCCTGGCTATTGATTGCGGCAGCACGGTGACCCGTGTGTTTCTCATTGACAGGGTCGCGGGAGAGTATCGCTTTGTCGCCCGGGGCCAGGCGCCCAGCACCTTTGCGCCTCCCTGGAGCGACATGACAGCCTCCGTTCGGCAGGCCCTGAACCAGATATCGGAAATGACCGGCCGGCGCTTCCTGGATGAGCAAGACCCAGTCTGCCCCACACCCCCAGAGGTGAAGGAGGAAGGGCCAACCTCCCCCGAACCCGCGGGCGGGACCGAAGAGAGGCCAGCCGCCCCCCCACCCGCAGGGGGCATTGAGGGTGGGCAGATCATCCGCCCAGGGCCGGGGGTGGGTGGAGTAGACGCGGTGGTGGCCATCACCAGTGCCAGCGAACGGTTGCGCCTGATGCTGACCGGTATCACAAACCGGGCCAGCCTCGACACCGCCCGGCGCGCTCTGCCCATCTCCTGTGCGGTGGTTGAGGGGCTTGTCTCGTCGGACAGACGTGACGCGCAGGTTCTCTGTGACGATTTTGAGGGCCAGGTGTGCCTGATCCAGGAACTCGCACCCGATGCCATTGTGATGGTGGGCGGGGTAGATGGGGGTGCCAGCGAGCCGGTGCTACAGTCAGCACGGGCGGTGGCCTGGGCGTTTTCCTATGCCCCTGTCCTCCGGGACGGGGCTGCTGCCCCAGCGGAGGGACCCGGTTCTGCCCACGTACCCGTGATTTTCGCCGGCAACGCTGAGCTGTGCGATCGGGTGGCCAAGATCCTGGGCCCTGACGTAGAGCTGCGGATTGTAGACAACGTGCGGCCCAGCATGGAGGTGGAGAATCCTGGCCCCTTGCAGGCTGAGATCGAGGAGCTGCACCGCAAACACAAAATGATGCGGCTGCCAGGCTACGGGACGCTGGCGACCTGGAGTTCCGAACCGGTGATTCCGGCAGCCAGGGCCTTTGCCCATACCATCCAATACTTGGCCAGCTCGGACGGCATCAACGTGCTGGGTGTCGACGTGGGCGGGGCGACAACCATGGCCGCGACGGTCGTGGATGGACAGTTCGACCTCGCCGTACGGGATGACCTGGGCCTGAGTCACCATGCCGCCCGCATCCTCGACAACGTTCCGGTGGAATCGGTGTTGCGTTGGCTGCCCCCTGGGATGCAATCCACGGAAGTATACAACGCGCTGTACAACAAAGAGTTGCGCAGCCACACCCTGCCGCAAACGCGCCTGGATCTGCTTCTGGAGCATGCCGTGGCCCGGGAGGTCCTGCGCTTGACCGTGGCCGGCATCGCACCTCGCTGGTCCCGCATGGGACGTCATGGCGCCTTACCGGATGCAAGGAGCCTGTCGCGTGGAGGAGCTCACCCGCACGCCGAGCTCCCCCCCAAGTTCCACTTGATTGTTGGCGGCGGTGGCGTACTCTCCAACACGCCCGATTTTGCTCTAGCTGCCCTCGTCCTGCTCGATGCTCTACAACCCGTGGGAATAAGCGGCCTGGCTCTCGACAGGGTCGGGCTGCTGGCGCCTCTGGCAGCTGTTGCCAGGGCCAACCCCCTGGCGGCGGCGCAGGTGCTGGAACGGGACGCGCTGTTCAGGCTGGGCACGGTGGTAGCGCCGGTGGGCATGGGCCGTGAAGGGGAGATCGCTCTGACCTGCAAGATCGAATACCAGGACGGGCGTTCCTTGGAGACGGTTGTGGCTTGCGGTTCACTGCAAGTGATCCCTTTGCCCGCCGGTCAAACGGCGGACCTGGAACTCCGGCCAACCCGCCACTTTGATGTGGGTTTGGGGACCAGGGGATTGGCTGGTACCACCACGGTCGAGGGCGGTGCTCTTGGCATCATCTTCGATGCCAGGGGCAGGCCCCTGCCCCTGGCCACAGACCTGGATGAACAGCGGGAAAGGGTGGAGCGTTGGCTATGGGACATAGGCGCCTGACTGCTGCATTGCCAGCGTTGAGCGAGAGGGAAAGCTCCGCGCGCCCAAGGGCA
>CBDUWJ010000146.1:0-6581 GCA_965370895.1 uncultured Anaerolineae bacterium
GCCGACGCTGGTTACACATACATCCAGCGGTTGCGGGCCTGGGACAGTTGCCTGGCAGCAGCCTACCGCCGCATCGCCGGGGGGCACAACCCCCGCCCGACCAGGGCCCAGCGCCTGCGCAACCGTTACTACTGCAAGTTCTGCTACTCGCCCCTCGATTTCGAGGCCGTGGCCTGCGTGGGCTGCGGGCGGTGCATCGCCGTCTGTCCGGTGGGCATTGATATCGCGGAGATGCTGGGTGAGGTAGCGGACTTGGGGGAATAGGGAATTAGGGATTTGGACATTGGGGAGGTGTCTATGGGCGAGCAGGGCAACCCGATGCGGCCGCTGTTAGGTACGCTGGTGGGGGTAAAGGACCTGGCCGATGAGATCAAGCTCCTCCAGATCGAGTTGAACGGGGAGGGTTTCGACTACCAGCCGGGGCAGTTTGCCTTTGTGTCGGCCTTTGGCGTGGGCGAGGCACCCTTTGGCCTGGCTTCCACCAGGGCAAGGACCTCGGCCCTGGAATTCGCCATCAACCGGATTGGTACGGTGACGTCGGCCCTGCACGGCCTGGAGCCAGGGGCGGTGGTCGGCGTGCGGGGGCCTCTGGGCAATAGCTTCCCTCTGAACCACATGAAGGGGAAGAAGGTCATCGTCCTGGGTGGCGGCATCGGCGGCGCGCCACTGCGACCGGTCATCCACAGCATCCTGGACGACCGCTCCGATTACGGACGTCTGACGATCCTGTGGGCCGCGCGGAACCCGTCGCTGCTGGTCTTTACCGACGAGTACGATACCTGGCGCGACGCGCCCGACACGGAGCTGCACCTGACGGTAGACGAGGGCGACGCGGAATGGACCGGCAATGTGGGCCTGATCACCCAACTGCTGGAGGAGGTCGCGCCCTCTCCGGAGAACGCGGCGGCCATCATCTGCGGCCCGCCGATCATGATCAGGTTCGTGATCCTGACCCTGAAGAAATTGGGGTTTGCCGACGAGCAAATGATCATGACTCTGGAAGCCAAGATGAAATGCGGCATCGGCAAGTGCGGGCGCTGCAACATCGGGGACAAGTTCGTCTGCCTGGATGGACCGGTGTTTTCCTACACCCAAGTTTCCCGATTCCTGGAGAGTTTCGTCTGAGGCAGGAAAGACTCACAGCTCGTTTGGCGCTGAAGTGAGGGCAGTTCATAGATACTGCACCGACTCAGGAGGATCCGCCGGATATCAGTAGACGGCTGGGCGCTTTCCAGCGATCGAGCCAAATCCGTGATCTGGCAATTCTGCGCTTAGCAGCCGCCGGTCACGGACCGGCTTGGAGCAATGAGACTCGCGGAACCACCTCTTGGCTCAGGAGGGCGGGGAGGTAGGGCTTCCGGGGGAGGAGGGCTGAGCGGCGAAGCGGTTGGCTATCTCCAGGATTTTGTCCAGGGATACGGGCTTGTCCAGGAACATGTGGGCGTGGAGGGGCCGGTCGGTAGGGAAATGCCCGGCGTACCGCGAGTCCACGATGGAGGTGAGTATCACCACCGGAGTCCCCTGCAGCTCCGGGTCAGCGGTGATCTCTTCACTCACCCAAACCCCTTCCGTGGGCATGCGCATGATGATGTCCAAAAAGACCAGGTCAGGCTTTTTCTCGCGCATCATCTGCAGGCCCAGGCTTCCGTGGCTGGCACAGCGCACGGCGAAACCATCCGCTTGCAGGGCGATCCGCAGCGCGACACAGAGGTCGGGGTCGTCGTCGATGATCAGTACGTCACCTTTGGCACTCATATCTTTTCCCCCCCCTTTCAGCCAAGAACCCAGGGACATCCAGATCAATGACGCGACCAGCCAATCACATTATATCATATTTGGTGCAGAAGCCCAAGCGCAGGGTCCCCATTCCAAGCTACCTACTGGCTCCACACCTCGGGGTAGTGCGCTTTCAGCCAGATCCGCGCTTGCGGCTCCGGCTCTCCGCGATCGGCCGGGAGGCCAGCATCATCCAGTCGCCGGCGCAGGGTTAGTCGCTCATCAGCAACGCAGATCCCCAATGACTCCTCAAGTCCTTTTTCTTCCACCAACCGCAGCAGGTCAAAGAGGTGGCCGAAGGGGTAGCCCAGAGATGGAGCGAGCTCGATGGCATCGAGCAATGTTTGGCGGGCCTGGACGTAGTGGCGACCGGCACTGTCTATCCTGCCCTGGGCCATGGCGATTTCGGTGCGCAAGCGGTAGCCCTTGCCCAGGTGGTTCAGGGCAAATGCCTGCGCCAGATCCCCCATCCGCTTCCGGTACAGGTCGCGACCCTGTTCCTGACAGGCAACGGCCTGCTGCAAGCGTTGCCTGGCTGGGTGCAACTGTCCCCGAGCAATCTCGATCTCGGCCAGGCGGTTGTTCACATAGCCGTACTCGGCGAGGTCGCTTGGGCGGCGCGCTAGCCATTCGCGGTCCAGGGTTTGTTCCTGGGCCAGGACACAGCGGGACAGATGGTCCTCAGCCCATTCGTACTCGGTCAGGTCAAGGATCACACTCTGATCGCCAGAGATGCGGCGAAAGGCATCCAGCCGGTCCTGAGCCACGGACAGGTAGCAGCGAGCCAGGTCTCCAGCGATCTCTTTGGGATGGACAGACGGGTCGTCCCAGTCCCCCTGGGCCAGGCGTCGGTAGACGCGCTGGAACGCTTGCAGGGCCAGATCCCACTTTTCCAGTTCGTAGAGCGTATTGCCCAGCCGGAGCCACCGCTGCGCGGGTACAACGACGCCGATCTCCTCCAGCAGTTGCAGGAGATTGTGCAAGCTATAGAGTTGTTCGCGCTCCCCGGCTGATGTCCGACTCCAGTACAAGGCCCCCTCTCGCCCTGCCCCCGTTTCGTCACCCCGCTCCCGAATCTCGGCAAGCAAGGGCAACCGGATGAGGTCAGCGACCGCATCCGCTTCCTGGGTCAGAGCCTCGACGCGTTCCCTCATCCCATCACACTCTGGCCCCAATCCCTCCAGGATGGCCGGTAGATGCCGCCGGCGGGCGGCCCAGCGACTTGCTGTCTCCTGCGCGCCCTTCATGAACTGTAGAACCTGCCGGGGGCCAGCGAGGGGAAGGATCAGGAGCCGCTGCCGGCGCCAGTACTGCAGCACGTACTCGTTGACCGACCGCTCCAGCAAAAGAGCGTAGGCGTAGCGCCGGAAAGAACCGAGTACGTGCTGCACAATGCGGTAGCTGTTGCGAAAATTGGGGTCACGCAGGCTAAAACCCACGAAGAGAAAGGTTCGCGTGGAGAGAAGCGATTGTAGGTAGGTGATGATCGCCGGGTGATCACGATCATAGGCGTCATAGTCCTCACGGGTGACGACCAGAGAGTGAGGCCGCGACACACACCCATGCATCTTGACCAGGGTCGTACGGCTGCCCTCAATGACGCGGCCTACCTGCGTATCCTCGACGACGAGGTCCACCATGCGGCCCCGTTCGTGGAGAGATTGCTCCAGCAGACGGTCATAGTTGGTGGTAAAGATCACATCCCAGGGAAAACTGGCAAGGATGCGCTGCAGGGCGGTCGGCTGAGCCGGTGTGGTAAAGGTTCGCACGAGGTGCTGCTCCAGGGCCTTGCGCCCCCGGGCCTCCACGTACCATTGGGGCAGATCGAGATAGTCCACGTTTTTGGTTGGCAGGCCGGCATGGGCAGCCAGATCACGGACCAGGGTGCTCCACGTGGGGTAGCGCCCTTGTGAGACGCCAGCTCCACAGAAAAGGACCGCGCGACCAGCGCTCATCTCCTGAAGGAGATACTGGTGCGTGCGGAGCATGTCCTCTACGTTGGAATCCATCCAGGCATGACCTCGTTCAGTTGGGGCAGCAATGGTCGCAGGTCGGGCGCTGGGAGCACCAAGTCCGCTGCGGCGACCACCCGTTGGGAAGCGGGGTTGACCGCGACGCCCATGTGCACCTGGTCGAACATGTCGGCGTCCGACGAACCATCGCCCACAGCCAGGCACTCGTCGGGCTCAACGCCAAACTCAGCCTGCAATTGGGCCACGACCTGCCCCTTGCCCCCTTCCGGGACGTGGGATCGGACTTGGCCGGTGGCCCGGCAGTTCTCAAATAGGATCTCGTTGGCAACGACGCGGTCCAGTTCCAGCTCCGCTTGCACCTGCTCGGCATGCAGGCGCAGGCCGGTGCTCACCACGGCAACCCACACCCCCGCCCGCTTCAACGCACCGACCGTTTCCCGGGCGCCGGGCAGGTAAGGGACCTGGCGGAAGAGATCTTGCATTCTCGCACGCTCTACCCCCTTCCACAGCGAGGCGTCGAGACGGAGCCATTCCTCGTAGGGCAGTTCGCCACCCAATCCCTTGGCAGTGAAGGCCTGGGCTGCCTGCCAGGTCTCAAGCTGCTTGTGCAGGTAGACGTAGGGATCACGGGCCTGTTTCAGTGTCCCATCCAGGTCAAAGACCGCCAAACGAAGCAACGTCGAGTCTCCTCGGGCAGAAACGGCTCCCATTCCCTCGAGCCTCCAGATGCGGGGTCCAATTGGCTGGAAGCGAACCTGAAAGGCGCCGCCGAGTCGATGCGCAGTCGACACAATGATGGAGGCCGAGAGCATCCACCGAGCGCCACGGGCTCGGGCGTAGTCATGATCGCCAGGTCATCGAGCGTCGAATCGACGGGACCCAGTGAGAGCAGCAGGCCGGAAAGCGCCCCGAGATCGAGGACGCCCTGGAATTCTTCGACGGGCTATTCGTACCCCATCATCCGCTCCGGCAGTGCGTGGACCACCGGAAACAAGCAACACCAACCTACTGCGCGTCTGATTCTCCGGCGTCAGATGGACATCAGGCAGCCGATGCCCAGTCGCGCAGGAACTGGACCATCAGCCGCACGCCAAAGCCAGTGCCACCTTTTTGGAGATAGGCAGGGCGCTTTGGTGAAGCTGACCGTTCTTCAAACGACATGCTGGCGATGTCGAGGTGAGCCCAGGGGTAGCCTTCGGCAAACTGCTGGAGGAAGATAGCCGAGGTCCCTGCGCCGCCGAATCGCCCGCCGCTATTGCTCAGGTCGGCCGTCAGACTCTCGAGGCTGTCCAGGTAGTCGTCGTAGAGCGGCATGTGCCAGAGGCGCTCGCTGGTTGTCTGGCTGGCTGCTTGCAGCCGGGTCACCAGGTTTTCGTCGGTGCTGAACAGACCGGCAGCCCTGCCCCGGCCAAGGGCCACGACACACGCCCCGGTCAGGGTCGCCAGGTCTACGACAGCCTTGGGCTCAAAGCGTGCTGCGTAGGCCAGGGCATCGGCCAGAATCAGCCGCCCTTCGGCATCGGTGTTGATGACCTCGATCGTTTTGCCGTTCATGGCGACCAGCACGTCGCCGGGCTTGTAGGCCCGGGCGCTGGGCATATTCTCCGTGGCCGGCACCAGGCCGACTATGTGCAGCGGCAGGTCAAGATAGCCAATAGCCGCCATCGTGGCCAGCACCGCCGCTCCACCCCCCATATCGCCGCGCATGCGGTCCATCTTTTCGGCTGACTTGAGGGAGATGCCCCCCGTATCAAAGGTGATGCCCTTGCCGACTACCACCACCGTGTCCAGGTCATCCCGGCCGGGGTTGTGCTCCATAATGATAAAGGCCGCAGGCTCGTCGCTGCCCTGAGCCACCCCCAGGAAGGAGCCCATCTTGAGCTCGGCCGCGTCGTCCTCACTGAGGACCTGGCAGCGCATGTGTTCGTGCTCCCCCGCTATGTCCAGCGCCACATCGGCCAGATCAGTCGGGGTGGCATAGTTGGCCGGGCGGTTGACCAGGTCGCGGGCCAGACATGCTGCCTCAGCCACGATCTGCCCCGCCCGCGCACCGGCTTCCACGGCGGGCACCTTGGCCGGGTCGAACTGCACCAAGGCGAACCGCTCCGGATCGGGCCGGTCGGGAGGCTTGTTTTTCAACTCCTGATAGCGGTAGAGGCCCAGTAGAGTGCCCTCCACTACCGCCTGGGCCGCCTCCTCCAGGGGAAAGCCGCCTGCTCCACCCCCGTGGACGACGCTGCTAAAGGACCCAACACCCAGAGACCGGGCCTTTTTGGCGGCAGCGGCTGCCGCCCAGCGTACTGCCTCCGGTGAGAACCCATCCTGAGGACCGAGACCCACGACCAACACCCGCCGGGCGGGTATGGCGCCGCGCGGATAAAAGACCGCCACCTCACCCCTTTTGCCCCGAAAGTCTCCGGCGGCGATGGCCTCACTGATAGCGCCTGCTGCTCCAACAGGTTCGCCCAGCGCTTTGTCCACCGCGCCAGTTGCACCGCCCGGTGTTTCGACACCCTCGAATAGATTGACGACGATCAGCTCGTCTTCGGCGGCCTGAATGCCACCGGCGATCACCCGGATCTCCATGGATTGCTCTCCCTCTGGTAGACTTGGTTCGGCGTGCTGCTATGCCGGGAAATAATCAACAAAGAACGTCTTCCCCCATCATTCCGGCTGCTGGTTGATTCGCCCGACGGCACCGACGTCTGTCTGCGTGGCAGGCGATGCCAGAGCATTGTGACTCCAGGACTCAACCCCGTGACAGGGATACTGGCTCCATGGTACGATTATAGCACCATATCCGGTGTCATGCAAGCAGCTGGCTGAAGGGGT
>CBDUWJ010000147.1:0-6570 GCA_965370895.1 uncultured Anaerolineae bacterium
TTGAACGCCATACTCGTCAAGAATCGCCGGCCAGTCCTCGAGCACTCCAGTCTTAATCGTGGCAGCGTGATCCCGTCGCATCTGATGTCCCTCCAGAGCGCATCCGGCGGAACCGAGCCCCGCCGGATGCGTCGCTCCTGGCCTATTCCTGGGGCCCGCTGTACTCAGAATCCGGCGTGTCCGGGTCGTCTTCCTTATCGGTGGGCTCGGGCGGTGGTCCCCAATGCCCGTGGTAGCGAGCCCAGCCCCATGGTCCACACGCGGCATGGGCGTTGCCCTCGCCTTCCTCGCCCTCCGGGGGCTTGCCCCAGAAAGGGGGTCCCCAGGATCGGTGTCCCCAGCGGAAGTGCCGGGCCGCACCGACGAACAGGAATAGGAGGAAGCCGAAGAACAGCAAGGTGAAGAGCAATCCTCCCCCAAGAAAGACGAACCGAATCGGACTGAAGCCGCCGTGCCGTCCCATACCGGCCGGGCCGTGCCCATAGTAGGCCGGGGGCGCAGCGCTGGCCTCTTCGGCTATCGGGGGCTGCACCTGGGGCACAACCCCGTACGCCGAACTGGACCGTGTCGCCATCGTCACCATCGCCCCAAACCCGCACATCATGAGGCATAGGAAGATGATCACCAACGCCCCCAGGCCAATCCATATGCCTTTTCCTCTAAAACGCTCGTCCATTTGAACCTCCTTCTCATTTGGTTTTCGACCCTAGGGTATCAGCCAAATGTGGAGGAATTATGGACCAGGGTGACAGACATTGTGGAGGTTCAACTGGTGGGTGCTTTGTCGTCTGTCCAGGATGCTTCTGTATTGGCCAGCAGCTCGCGCCAGACTTTCAGCATTCCCATCTTGAGAGCTTCTCGCTCGATGTAGGCGACATCTGGGCCGGGGCCGGATACCCGGAGCATAATACCTTCAATGTCCTCCAAGTGTCGTGTCGAACCACTGTCCCGGTATGTTCGCAGCTTGGTCAGGACTACGGCCTCAGGCGGCATGTAGGCTGCCTGGCGCATCTCGTCAAAGGGCAGCATCCGCCGGTGGTCGAATCCCTTTCTCTGACTCAGCCATGCCCCTCCCTTTCGCTGATGAGCGCCTGCCCGGTCACCAACTCGCGTACCCGGCGCTCTACCCGTTCGTCGTCCCAGTCGGGATGGCGGACGCGCACGGCCATCCGCGCCCGGTGCTTGGCCAGTTCAAATAGCTCAAACATGCAACGCATTTTTCGCACGTTGCCCCATGAACGGTAGGTTTCGATTTGCAGCCGGCTGGGACGTTCCTGGTAGCGTACTCTCTCGTTCACGGTTCCGAATCCTCCACTGCATCGGCGGCTGCATCGGTTGCCGGATCGGAGGCCGCGTCAGAGGCTGCCGATGCGATGGCCCAACTGACCACGCCCCACGAGCCACCGCCAAGGAGAATGCCCAGCAACAACGACCGCAGGGTGAGGGGAGCAAGATTGCCTGCCAATAGCCCGATGACGGTTAGCAGAGCGCCGATAAGCCCCAGCACCAACCCGACTTTGACCGGTCCACTCAGGTGTGTCCAACGTTGTTTCATAGCTGCCCCTCTCTCGCTTACCAGAGCTGTCCCATTCGAGCCTGAGCCAAAAGCTCAGCCAGTTCATCTGGCCCCGCCTCCAGCATCCGCCCGGGGATGGCCAGGTGGTAACCCGCACCGTCGCTATTCTCTTGCATCCTACTCTCCATCGTCGCCGCGTTGGTGACAGCGTCAGGACGATTGGCTGTGCCATGAAACGTAGCACCCTGAACGACAGCCGCTACGTCATCAAAGACCAGGATGCAGCCTGGCTTCCCGTTCACCTCGTCTACCGCGATCCCCAGGACGCGGTCCCAGGGAACCGCGAGATCATAGGTAGGCGTGTACAGGGTCAGGTGAGATGGGCTGAGCTCGAGACGCCAGGGAGACCGCATGGTGCGGATGATGGCGACGGCACAGGCAGAAAAGGCCGCCAGCCCAAAAACGCCAAAAAAGACCAATGCCCAGGCGACATCCGGACGACCCGGTTGCAGCCCGAGGTACAGCAACCACCCGCTGACCGGCACCATAAAGCCAACGATGACCAGTGACCAAAAGGCACGCTTTCGGTTCTTGTGAACGATGATAGGTTCCTTGTGTGTCACGCTGCCTCCAAAAGAGACCGAGGGATCCGAAGGGCTCGACGTGGCTCTGTCAGACCCTTTAGATCCTCCGCCACAGCTTTTCCGCCAACTCGCGCGCCTTGGCCATAATTGCCGCCTCGTCCAAGGTCAGCAGTTCACGGTGGCGCATCAGCACGCGCCCGGCGACGATGGTCGTGTCCACGCCGGTGCCGTCCAGGCCAAAGATGGTGTGCCACGGCAGGTTGCCGGCACTCAGCGGCGTGGGCGGGTCATAGTCCACAAGGATAATGTCGGCAGGCGCGCCCTTGGCCAATTCACCGTATCGCTTCCCCAGCCCGGGGAAGAACGTGCGGGCGAAACGGGCGTTGTGATCCCAGGCCATCTGGATCACCTGGTCGGCTGGCATGGCCCGCGGGTCGCCTGTGGCCTGCTTGTGGGTCAAGTAGGCGGTGACCATCTCGGTGAACATGTTGTTTGAAAAACCGTCGTTGCCCAGCCCCACCGGGATGCCGATCTTGAGCATCCACGGCACGTCGGCGGTGCCCACGGCGTTGTTCATATTGGACCGGGGGTTGTGGACCACCATCGTCCCACTGTCGAGCAGGATCTCGGTTTCGATGCGATCCACATGGATGCAGTGGGCAGCCAAAGTGGACGGTCCCAGCACTCCGAACTTTTCCAGGCGCTCGACTACGCGCAGGCCGCTCTTGCGCAGGCTATCGCGCACGTCAGCCTTGTCTTCGGCCACGTGGATGTGAAAGCCAACATCCAACTGCCCGGCCAGGGCCACGCAGGCCTCCAGCGTCTCGTCGGAGAGGGTCAGCGAGGCGTGCAAGCCAAAGGTGCCGGCAATGTGGGAGTCACCCTTGCGCTGCCGCGCCCGGGCCAGCCGGATGAAGCGGACGTTCTCCCGGATGCCGGCCCGGGCCGCATCCGCGCCATCCCGGTCAGTCACTTCGTAGCAGAGGCAGGCCCGCACGCCAGCCTGGTCCACCGCTGCGGCAATCTGGTCAAGGCTGCCGGCGATGTGGCGTTGGCTAGCGTGGTGATCGAAGAGCATGGTGGTACCGTGTCGGATGGCATCGACCAGACAGGTCAGGGCGCTGTAGTGCACGTCATCGGGCCAGAGGGCCTTGTCCAATCGCCACCACAGCTTCTCCAGGATTTCGGAAAAGTTGGCCGGAGCGTCGCCCGACAGGGACATGCCCCGGGCAAAGGCGCCGTAGAAATGGGTGTGGGCGCAGATGAGGCCGGGCATGACCAGTCGCCCGCCGGCATCCAGGCGCTCGTCATCGGGATACCGGGCCTGCAGTTCGGCGCTGGGGCCCAGGCCGGCGATCCGCCCGCCCTCAATATGGAGCGCGCCATCGGGGATGATCTCGTTGGGCTGGCCCATGGTGACCAGGGTGCCGTGGGTGATGAGCATTTCAGTCTACCTCCACAATTGCGGATATCGCCCCCACTCTCGTCCCGCAGCACGAGCAGATGGGAACGGTCTTGTCTCTACAGCTCGTATAGGGTCCCGTACTTGTTCCGGAGATAGCGGATGTACGGCTCGATGCTCATGGGGCCGCCGGTCACGCGCTCGACGAGCTCAGACGCAGTGTACTTGCGTCCGTGCTGGTAGATGTTCTCTCTGAGCCAGCCGTGCAGGGTGTCAAACTCGCCCCGTTCCATCTGGCTGGCGATCTCGGGGTGGGCACGTAGAGCAGCATCGAAAAACTGGGCGCTCAGGACATTGCCCAGGGTGTAGCCCTGGAACATGCCGCCTATTACTCCAAAGTACCAGTGCATGTCTTGCAGCACGCCATCGCGGTCGTCGGGCGGAACAATGCCCAGGTCGGCTTTGAATCGTTCGCACCATGCCTCGGGCAGGTCCCGAACGGCCAGGCTGCCTTCCAGCATGGCTAGCTCAAGGTCGAAGCGCAGCATGACGTGCAGATTGTAGGTCACTTCGTCAGCGCCGGTGCGGATCAGCGAGCGCTTGACTTTGTTGATCGCCCGGTAGAACGTGTCCAGTGACACCGTTCCCAACTGCTCGGCAAAGACCTCCTGGAGTCTCGGATAGAAGAACCGCCAAAAGCCGAGGCTGCGCCCGACGACGTTCTCCCATAGGCGGGATTGGCTCTCGTGCACGCCCGACGAGGTGCCGTTTGCCAGGGGGGTTCCCTCCAGATCCGTGCGAACGCCCTGCTCGTACATGGCGTGACCAGCCTCGTGCATCGTGCTGAACAGCGCTTCGCCCAAGAAATCTTCGGTCACGCGGGTCGTGATGCGCACGTCGCCGATGGAGAACTCTGTGGTGAATGGGTGAGGGGCTTTGTCCTGCCGGCCCCGCTTCAAGTCGTAGCCAAAACCTCTAATGACTTCCAGGCCAAAGCCCCACTGGTCTCTCTCAGGGAAGTGCTGGTGGAGGCAGGAATCGTCCGCCTCGGGTTGGTCGGTGATGGCCTGTACGATGGGGACCAGTTGCTCGCGCAGCTCGGCAAAGAGGCAACGCACGGTCGAGGCTTTCATGCCATAGTCGAACTCATCAATCAAGGGATCAGCGATGTGTTCGTAGCCTGGGAAATAGCCGGCGAGTTGCCGGCTCAAGTCCAGGGTCTTTTCGAGATGGGGTTGCACCGCGGCAAAGTCATTCGCTGGCCGCGCCTCGTTCCAGACCTGAAACGTCCTGGCCGTGTGCTCACTTAGCTCAGCCACGAACAGTGCGGGGACATTGACCGCCCTTCCGTAGTCACGGCGTGCAACCCGGATCAGGCTCGCACCGTCCGAGTCGTACGGCAGGCTTTCCTCATGGGGCTGCAGGCCATCGAGCAGCTTGCCCAGGGCCGGATCAGTGAGCTTCTCGTGTGACAACCGTTGCAGCGTGGCGATCTGCTGCGCGCGTGCGTGCGCGCCGCCAGGCGGCATGTAGGTCATCTGGTCCCAGCCCAACAGAGCAGAAGCGGCATTCAGGTCGTTGATTTCCCGCAGACGGGCTTTCAGTTCCTCGAGTTTCTTCTCGATGATCATCCCCCTCTGGTGTCTGGCTGGCTTGATAGGCCAACTCTCAGGACGCTGATCCATGCACCGCTTGAGAATTCTACCACAAGCCAACAGCGACGCCAAATCAGCCGGCAGCCCTCAGGTCCTGGACGTTGAGCTGCAGCCGCTTTCTATGGTTCCACTCGTTGGCGTCCAGGGTGTAGGCCACATCCACCCGTTCGGGCACCTGGCCCTGCAGGTCGCCATGGCGGAAAAAGATGGCATCCCAGGCAACACCCCGTCCGTCGCGCAGGGCGAGCTTGAGGTGTCTGCGCTGGCCGCCGATGGCCCGTGTATCTCGCACCTCAACCTCCCGGCTGAGCAGCACCGGCTGGGGGTTCTTCATGCCGCAGGGTTCGATCTGGCTCAGCAGCGCGTGGGTGGCCCAGTCCGCCTCCTCAAGCGGGACCTCGACATCTATGTCCAGGGTGGGGCGCAGTTCCACGCCGGCCAACTTTTCGGCAGCGATGGCTTGCAGGCGTTCGCGCAGGGTGTCCAACCTGTCGGTGGCGACAGTAAAACCCGCGGCAGCAGCGTGGCCGCCGTGACGGAGCAGCAGCTCAGCGCAGTCATCCAATGCCTCGGTAATGTGGAACTCGGGGATGGAGCGACACGAACCCCGGCTCACTTTATCGCCCAGTTCGACGACGATACTGGGGCGGTAGTAGGCCTCGGTCAAGCGGCTGGCAGCAAGCCCGACGATGCCGGGCTCAAAGTCCCTGCCCGCTGCCAGGTAGAGGCGGGCGTCGGGATCGTCGGCCAGGACCTGGGCCTTGGCAGCGGTGACAATCTGTTCCGTCAGTTCCTGCCGGCGCTGGTTGAGTTTGCCCAGTCTGCTGGCCAACTCCTCCGCTTCCAGCGGATCGCGGCTGGCAAGAAGCCTATAGGCCAGCATGGCCGAGTCAATGCGACCAGCAGCGTTGAGGCGCGGTCCCAGGCGGAAGCCGATGGCGGTGGCATCCACCTCACCGCGTCCCAGGCCAGCGTTGGCCACAAGGGCCTCGACGCCGGGACGGAGTGATTCGTTCAGCGATTGCAATCCACGCTGCACAAGGGACCGGTTCTCTCCCAGTAAGGGGACCATGTCGGCGACGGTGCCCAGAGCCACCAGATCGAGCAGTGAATCCTCGGTCAACTCGCTGGGCTCTCCCCTCTGCTCCTGCACGCGAAACAGTGCCTGGGCCAGCTTGAAGGCCACTCCTACGCCGGCCAGCTCTTCAAAGGGGTAGGGGCACCCTGGCTGTTTGGGGTTGATGACTGCCACGGCAGGGGGTACCTTGCGGCCAGCGGAGTGGTGGTCGGTGATGATCAGGTCCAGTCCGCGGCTAGCCTGTTCCACCTCGTGCAGCGCACGGATGCCGCAGTCGACTGTGACCACGACGCGTACCCCCTGGCGCCACAGGTGACGCAGCGCGTCCAGGTTCA
>CBDUWJ010000148.1:0-6568 GCA_965370895.1 uncultured Anaerolineae bacterium
CCCCCGGTTTCCTCCTGGGAGATCAAGCCCCGCTCGTAGGCCTCCATTGCGAAGGCGATGACCGCCGAGGTGCTGATCGTATCCATCCCGTAACGGTTGCACAGGTCGTTCATTTGAGCGATGGCGTTGAGGTCGTCGCACTGACAGTTGCCACCAAATCCGGCCAGGGTCTCGTACTCCGGCCCGTGCCCGTAGACGCCGGCATACGGGCCGTCTTCGATCTTGACCGTCTTGCCGCAACCGATGGGGCAGGCGAAGCAGTGAGTGTGCCGCTCAAAGATCGTCTCGGCGATGAGCTGGCCCGAGATGCGATCAGCACCTTCCTCCCAACTGCCCAGTGTCCAGTTTTTCAGGGGCAGGTCACCGGTGAGTTCGGTGGCCGGCACGCCCCCCGCCGTGCCGAACTGCGACATGCCAACCGAGTTCTCCTGGATGAAGGCGTTGATCTCTTTGATGAAATCGCGGAAGGCCTTTATATCAGGGTACTGGGGCCGGTCCTTGCCGCGCAGCACGATGGCTTTCAGGTTCTTCGAGCCCAGCAGGGCGCCCATGCCGCCCCGGCCGGCGGTGCGGGCGTGTTCCTGCCCACCTTGCATGATGTTGGCCAGCCGCACCAGGTTCTCACCGGCCGGGCCGATGCAGGCCAGTTGGGCCTTGCGATCAGTCTCGGTGCGGAGCTTTTCGAACGTTTCATAGTGGTCCAGACCCCACAGGTGGGCGGCGGGGCGGATCTCGACCTCACCATCGTGGATCCAGAGGTAGACCGGCTCTGAGGCTCGCCCGCGCACGACGAGTCCATCGAACCCGGCAAAGCGCAGTTCCGCACCCCAGTGGCCGCCCATGTTGGCCTCGTTCCAGATGCCGGTCAGAGGCGACCGGCCGCACCACGAACTGCGGCAGCCGGTGGGCGAGAAGGTGCCGGTCAACAGCCCGTTGAAAGCCAGAAGCGGACTGGCGGGGTCCAGGGGATCGAGGTCTGGATCCATCTCCTCGTGGAAGATCTTTGCCGCCAGACCGCTGCCCAAGAGATAGCGGCGCACGTCCGCCTCGTCAATCGGTTCGATGCGGTGTGCGCCGCTGGTCAGATCAACCCGCAGTAGTCTACCTGCGTACACGTATGGCATATTCCACCTCCCACGACAGCGTGTGTATTCCAGCGCCTGGTAGTCAGGTCGGACTGGCGCTCGAAAGGGCATCGGCCAGACCACCAGGCACCACGCAAGGGATTATACCCGAAGATCGTCGTGCTGTCTAGTGGCCCTGGATTTGTCACGGGGCCGATGCGGAGCTAGCAGGCGCAGCCTCGCAAGCCCTGACCATGGATTGCGACATTGGTTGGACACCTGCTGGGAAATGTGCTATAATCTGATGGCACGGTGGAGCAAGTCCATTTGCTTCTCAGCTACACATGGGTAAGATCTTGGTGCACGCAACAGATTCTTTGCTTCACGGCGCTCCGTTCAGAATGACCAGACACCTGGTAGCTTTCCGTTCCGGGTGATTGTGTCTGGCAAGTGCCAGCAGTGAAGGTGGAGAAAGGGGTAAGCGATGTCGCAGGATGAACTCAAGCAACTGCAAGGGGCCATTTCGGACCGGGGCTATCGCTGGCAGGCAGGCACCACTTCGGTATCGCTCCTGCCGCCCCAGGAGCAGGAGCGCCGCTTGGGCCTGCGCTTGGTGCCGGAGGAGATGGCGCGCATCGCCACCACCCTGGACGAATTGCCCCTCCGTGCTGCAGAGTTCCCGGCCGCCTGGGACTGGCGCGACGTTGAGGGCGCAGACTGGACTACACCGATCCGGGATCAGAAAGGATGTGGCTCGTGCGTGGCCTTTGGCATCGTGGCCGTGCTGGAGGCGATGCTCAAGCTGCACCAAGACAGCGCGGGGTTCGAGCCGGACCTGTCGGAAGCGCACCTTTTCTTCTGTGGCTGCGGTGCCTGCTGCGACAAAGGTTGGTGGCCCAGCTATGCGCTGAACTATGCCAAAAACAGCGGTGTGCCCGACGAGGCCTGCTTTCCCTACCAGGACCACAATCTGCCTTGCTCCGAGTCATGTGCAGAGTGGCAGAGCCGGGCGGTCAAGGTGGTGAGCTGGCAAGAGGTGCTCGACATGGGGACGCGCAAAGAGTGGCTGGCTACCCGGGGGCCGGTGGTCGGCTGCATGGCCGTGTACCGGGACTTTTTCAGCTACACAGGTGGTGTCTACCGCCACACCACGGGCGACCTGGCCGGCTACCATGCTGTCGGCGTCGTCGGCTACTCCGATGCAGAGCAGGCATGGATCTGCAAGAACAGTTGGGGCACGGACTGGGGTGAAGGGGGCTGGTTCAAGATCGGCTATGGCCAATGCGGCATGGACACCCTGTTTCCCATGTACTGCGTCGAGGACGTAACCCCGCCCGGACCAGAACCGCCGCCCCCTCCTCCACCCCCAGAACCGCCCAAGCCGGGATGCAACCTGATGGCACGGTTTGCTGCTTCTGCTCGACGATTGTGGGAGGGGCCGGAATTCTGAGGAGGTGTGAAGGCTGTGCGACGATTCGAGGACCCGGTGGGGCTCATCCGCGTGACGGTAGGCGAGGCCTTTGCCGTAGCCCTGGTGGGCAATCCGACCACTGGCTACAACTGGCAGGCCACTGTAGACGCCCAGTACCTTGAACTGCTGGTGCAAGAGTTCGAGATGAAGAGCAAAGCCGTCGGCGCCGGGGGCCGGGATGTATTCCACTTCCGCGCTCTCGAGATGGGCGAGACGCGTCTCGCCTTTGAGTACCGGCGGCCGTGGGGCGGGCAGGCGCTCGACACAAGGCGCATTGGGGTGATTATCGCCCGTCTCTGATCGATCAAACTAAGAGTCTTATCAATAGGGTTCAGCCAGGATGGAGTCTCGGGCTTGCAGAGGGGCCGGGTCACTGGCCTGGAGCATGGCCAGCCGGCCGTGAAACCTGGGCAGGGTCTCCGAGATATAGACACGGGCGAGTTCGCGCTTTCTCTCGGTGGATCGTGCTTGCTGGAGGGTCAGCCAGAAAGTCAGGACGTACACGGCCATGTCAGCCAGATCGACGGCATAGTAGTCGATGAGTGCGCGGTCATGCTGCTCCTTCATATGATCGATGGAGCGATAGAAAACAGCGGTGGCCTCTTGCACCTGGCTCTTGAGGCCGGCCAGATCCGGGCCATAGTCCTGGGTGGCCCATTCGTTCAGGAGACCGTCCAGGGAATGTCCCAAAAGCCCACTTGTGGCCGCCACTATCTGTAGCTGGCTGGTGCCCTCGTAGATGCTGGTCACGCGGACGTCGCGGAAGTGGCGCTGCACGTTGAATTCGCGCATGTAGCCGGTACCGCCATGCACTTGCATAGCCTGGTAGCAGACCCGGTTGCCCATTTCGGTGGCGTGATATTTGGCCAGCGGGGTCAGCACAGACGCCAGACGGTCGGCCTCCCTGAGCCGATTGCGTGCCTGAGAGTTGAGTTTCCCCCGCGCTTTCAGGCGCTCGTACGCGTGCTTGAGATCCACCCAGCGCCCGGCCTCAAAGACCAGCGCCCGGGTCGCCTCGATCTCCCCACGCATCGAAAGCAGCATGCGATACACCGCCGGGATAGCGTCGATAGACTGGCCAAACTGGACGCGCTTTTGGGCGTATTGGTACGCCTCCCGGTAGGCGGCCTCGGCAATGCCCACCGCCTGGGCCGCCACCCCGATGCGGGCGCCGTTCATCAAGGCCATAGCGTAACGGATCAGCCCATAACGGCGCTTTCCCAACAGGCGCGCGGGCGTGTCGCAGAACTGTATCTCGCAGGTAGGCGAGGCATGCAGACCCATTTTGTTTTCGGCGCGGCGGATGCGCACCGTCTCATCCGCTTCCACCTCGAACAAGGACAGGCCACGGGCATCGGTGGATCCCTCTTCGGAGCGGGCCAGTACGAGCAGGATGTCGGCGTTGCCGTTGGTGATAAAGCGCTTGACGCCGTTGAGCCGCCACACACCAGTCTCTTCGTTGTAGGTGGCTCGGGTCTGGACAACGCCCAGGTCGGAGCCGGCGTCCGGCTCGGTGAGCACCATGGCCCCGGTTACCTCGCCCCGGGCGAAGCGGGGCAGGATGCGGGCCTTCATCTCGTCGTCACCGAGTGCGGCGATGAGGGACGAGATCTCCTGCAAGGCAAAGATAGACATCAATCCGGCCTCGGCACGGGCGAGGATTTCGACCATCATCTGGAACACGGTTTCCGGTAGGTTCAGCCCACCATGTTCCCAGGGCAGCATCGGGCCCATAAGCCCGGCCTGCCGCAGCAGTTCCAGTCCCTCCTGGGTCGCCACGGGGTAGGTGACCCGGCCATCCTGCCACTGTACGCCTTCCTCGTCTGCTTCCGCCGCCCGCGGGGCAATTTGATTGGCACAGATGTCGCCCAACACGCTCAACAGCAACCGGTAGTTATCCTTGGCGTCCGCATAGTTCCGCGGCGCGCCAGGGTACTCCTCGTGGTAGCGATAGCCATCTTCGAGGAGATGTACGACTTCCTCCAGGTCTAGTCTGTCCAGGTGGTACTGCAAATCAAGGTTGTCGGCAAAAAAATTCACAGTCACATCGCTTCTCCCTACTCGCGGTAGGCGCGGGTCATCTGGGGGATGACCTTTCTCAGGTCACCTACGATCTTGTAGTGTGCGATCTGGAAGATGGGGGCGTTGGGATCGGTGTTGATAGCAATGATCTTACTGGCCTGGTCCATCCCTGCACGGTGTTGCACCGCGCCCGAAATGCCGCAGGCAACGTACAGCCGGGGGCGCACAGTGACGCCGGTCTGACCCACCTGATGTTCTTGCGAGATGAAGCCGGCGTCGACGGCAGCGCGAGACGCCGCCACTTCCCCCCCGAGCACACGGGCCAAGTCAAAGAGAAGATCAAAGTTCTCCTTGCTGCCCACGCCCATGCCACCGGAGACGATGACAGAAGCACTCTTTAGATCGACGCTGGGAAGCCGGATCTCCCGCTTGAGCACCTGCAACTCCAGGTCTCGCCCGTCCAGGTGCGGCTCGATCCGTTCGATCACGCCCTGACGCCTGCCGTCCGGCTTACCCAGTTTCATCACACCCTCGCGGACGGTTGCCATCTGGGGGTGCATCTCCGGGTTAACGATGGTGGCGATGATGTTGCCGCCGAAAGCCGGGCGAATCTGGTACAGCAGGTCCTTGTACACCTTGCCCTTGCGCTCGAAATCGCCGATCCGAAGGTCCGTGCAATCGGCGGTCAGACCCGCCCGGGCCGCACTGGCAATGCGCGGGGCCAGGTCGCGCCCGACGGGCGTGGCGCCCAGGAGAAAGATGTAGGGTTGCCGCTCCTGAACCAGTTCTGTGGCCATCCTGGCGTAGGGCAACGTGCGGTACACCGCCAGTTCTGGGTGGTCGGCCAGTAGCACCACGTCTGCACCGTAGTGGATGACTGCCTCAGACAAGCCGGCCACCTCGTGGCCAAACAACAGGGCAGACACACTGCCGTCCAACTCCTGGGCCAGTTCCCGCGCTTTGCCCAGCAATTCGAGACTGACGGGGGGGATCTCACCCTGCTCTTGTTCGATAAAAACCCACACTTCTCGTTTGTTTGCCACTTGTCCATTCCGTGTCATACAATGTAGTCCTGAACCAGTTCCCGCAGTAATTCTGAGACGCCCTTTGAGCTGGCCTCGAACTCCTTGCTGCCGCTCCCTTCCAGCACCACATAATCGACCTTGAGCACTTTGGTTGGTGAACCGGACAAGCCCACCTTGCCATAGTCGGCACCGATGTCGGCTGCGCTCCAAACCGGGATCTTTAGGCCGCGCTCGGCCAGATACCGGTCGAGGGCCTCTTCCGACCGGAACTCGGGCCACTTGACAAGAAGCGCAGCATATTCGAGTGGGGTGGCAGCCAGTTTGTGGGCCATCATCCGTCGGGCCGAGGGAGGTCGGGGCTGGTTGGCTGAACCGGACACGGTGAGCAGGCAGGGCAGGATGCATTTGACCGTCTCTGTGCCCAGGGGCAGAGCCCTTTGGACGACGATCTCGTCCTCTTGCAGCGACTGGATCGATTCGGCGTAGGTAATCTGGGGGATACCCAATTTCTCGGCCACCTGCGGGCCGACCTGGGCGGTATCGCCGTCTATGGCCTGTCGCCCACAGAAGACGAGATCGTAGGCGCCAAAACGGTCAGCGATGCGCTCAACGGCGCATCTGAGGGCGTATGAGGTGGCCAACGTATCCGACCCGGCGGTCTTGCGATCGGTGAGCAGGATCACCCGGTCAGCGCCGCGATACAACGCCTCGCGCAGCACCTCGGCGGCCCGCGGCGGTCCCATCGTCAGCACGGTCACTTGACCGCCGTGCTGGTCCTTCACCTGCAAGGCCATCTCCAGGGCATTCAGGTCTTCGGGGTTAAAGATGGCGGGCAGCGCAGCGCGGTTGACCGTGCCATCATCCTTCATCGCTCTGCCCGTGATGTTGGCCGTGTCGGGTACCTGCTTGACCAACACCACACAGTTGTACGGCATAAGGTCCCCCTGGCTCACAGTGTATGTGCGATCAACCCCAATCGTCAGTCC
>CBDUWJ010000149.1:0-6532 GCA_965370895.1 uncultured Anaerolineae bacterium
ATGCGGTGGATCGCCTGGAAGAGCTTCTCACGTCGGGGGTGTGGAGCACTGGAGCACCAGAGCGCGCGCCTACCAGTTTCCTGGAGCAGCTCCGGCAGAGCTCCTTTTCCGTGAACTGAGAGCGCCAAGGATCAGAAAAGGGCCTAAAGGGTGCTCGTCGCGCCCTTTGGGCCCTTTTACGATCCTTCCTACATCCTCTCAGGCGCACCGATGCCCATCAGCTTGAGCGTTCGCGCCAATGTGAGCTTGGCCGCTTGGACTAACCGCAACCGGGCCTTGGTCAGTTCGGCGTCGGCCGGGTCGGAGCTGACCACGCGACAATCGTGGTAGAAGGTGTGGAACGTTGCAGCCAGCTCCTGGGCGTAGTGAGGCAGGTGGTGAGGGGCCAGGTTTATGGCAGACAGAGCCACCACCTCGGGCAGTTCTAGCATCTTGCGGACAAGGGCCATTTCCGAAGGATGGGTGAGCAACGAGACGTCCGCGCCCTCGGCGGTGCGGCCCTGCTCCTCCGCATAGCGCAGGATGCTGGCAATGCGGGCGTGGCCATACTGCACATAGTACACCGGGTTCTCGTCCGATTGCTTCCGCGCCAGGTCCAGATCCAGGTCCATCTGGCTGTCGGCCGCGCGGGCCAATAGGAAGAATCTCGGGGCGTCAGGGCCTATGTCGTCCAGCACCTCGCGCAGGTCCACCCCTGTACCTGCCCGCTTTGAGAGACGCACCTGCTCGCTGCTCTCCAACAAGGTTACCATCTGGTAGATGTACAGCGTCAGTTGCTCGGGATCCAGGTCTAGGGCCTTCATGACGGCCTTCATGCGGGGCACATGGCCCTGGTGATCGGCCCCCCAGACGTCAATCACCCACTCAAAGGCCCGCTGCACAAACTTGTTGTAGTGGTAGGCAATGTCCGATACAAAGTACCCCGGCTGGCCATTGGAGCGGATAATGACTTCGTCCTTGTCGCCGCCCAGGGCTTTGGCGTTGAACCACACCGCGCCGTCGGCCACGTACAGGTGGCCGCCCTGACGCAGGATGCTCATGCAGTGATCGAACACACTCACGCCAAGTCCCGAGCCCGCGGAGTCATACAAAGACCTCTCCGAGAACCAGTTGTCGTAATAAACGTTCATCCGCGCGCAATCCTCGCGAATATTGTCCAATGCTATCTGTAGGCCGAGGTCGCGCATCTGGGTCACGGCCTCTTTGTAAGGCATGTCCAGAAAGCGCTCACCTTCCAGGTCTATGATCCTTTGCGCCCAGTCTCGGATGTATTGGCCCTGATAACCGCCCTCGGGGACCTCGTCACCTTCACGTCCCAGCAGCCCGCGGTAACGCGCGTACAGGCTTTCCCCAAAGTTCTCCATCTGCGAGCCGCCGTCGTTCACATAGTACTCGCGCTGTACGTCATAGCCCGCCGCGGCCAGCACGTTGGCTATGGTGTCGCCCAGCACCAGGTTGCGCCCAGCACCGACGTGCAGGGGGCCAGTAGGATTGATGCTGCCATATTCCACCTGAACCCGCTGACCGTGACCCAGGTCCACATCGCCAAACGTATCACCTGCCTCCAGGACCGCTTCCACCTGCTGGGCCAGCCATTCATCGTCCAGCGTAATGTTGATAAAGCCAGGCGGAACCACGTCCACCTTCCCGATGAAGGTGGGTCTCTCCATCCGGTGCACGATGCGCTGGCCAACTTCGGTGGGGGCCAATGTGGACTTGTCGGCGGCTTTTAGCGCCCGGTTGATGCCGGCGATCATCTTGAGCGGCTGGCTGGTGGCATAGTCGCCATGCTCCGCCCGCCTGGGCCGCTCGATGAGCACCTCCGGGATCTCGATCTTGGGCAGGCTGCCCTTGCGCTGCGCCTTCTTTGTCGCTTTGTAGATTAGTTCGGCCAAGTCATCTCGAATCATCCGCTGCCTCCGCTTCAGAACTTTGCAACTGGCTCAGCCAGTGTTCTCTCTCGTCCAAAAGATCATGCCAGCGCACTGCATCTTGCTCTGGCGGCCACGAGAAGGGATCGCCCAACTCGCCAGCTTCCGGTCACAGGCGAAAATTGTCATAGACAATGCCATGCCTGGCTCTCCTGAGAATGAGCGTCCTCTACCTCGATCCTGGGGCGCGAATACCATTTCATGCCTATTCCCGTGGTGAGTACCCTGAACACAGGCCGTTCTCAGCTCCAAGGCGGGGCATCAGCCCTGTCGACTCGGTCGTCTTGGAGTTTCTTCAGTGGTGTCATGCTTGGTTTCCAGCTCCATGATGCCCCTCTCGTTGCCCTGCAAATGGCGCCGGAGCTCATAGACTGACAATCCGTTCATCCTACCCATCCGCTGTTCTAAACCGGTGTCATCTCCAGCCAGTTCTCCCCCACCTTGGCATCCACCTTCAGCGGTGCGTCGAGGTCGAAAGCGCCCTCCATCGTCTCAATGACCAGGGGGGTCACCTCGTCCAGCTCGTCCTTGGGCACCTCCAACACCAGCTCGTCGTGCACCTGCAGGATCATCCGGCCGCGCAAGCCGCGCGCCCGCAACTCACGCCACAGGCGGTTCATGGCCACCTTCAGGATGTCGGCTGCGGTCCCCTGGATGGGAGCGTTTATGGCCATCCGGTAGGCGGACTGGCGGGCATTGTGGTGCACCCGGGCCTTGGTGGACAGCTCTGGGAAATATCGTCGCCTGCCCAACAGCGTTTCAACGTAGCCCTGCTCCCGTGCCTGCTCGTGGGTCCGGTCAATGTACTCCTTGATCTGCGGATAGGTCTGGAAATAGGTCTGAATAAAGGCCTCCGCCTTTTCCGGCGTCAAGTCGGTCCGATCCGAGAGGCCATAGCCGGTGACGCCGTAGCTGATGGCAAAGTTGGTGGTTTTCGCCACACGGCGTTGATCGGGCGTCACTTCGTCCAGCGGTACGCCGTAGATGGCCGCAGCCGTGCTGGCGTGGATGTCCTCCCCCCGGGCAAAAGCAGCCAACATGGTCGCGTCGCCGGAGATGTGGGCCAGGACGCGCAACTCCACCTGCGAATAGTCAGCAGCCAGCAACAGCCAGCCGTCTTTGGCCACAAAGGCGCGGCGGATCTGGCGACCCAGCTCCGTGCGGATGGGGATGTTCTGCAGATTGGGATTGGAGGACGAAAAGCGCCCCGTGACCGAGCCTGTCTGATTGTAAGACGTGTGCACCCGCCCGGTGCGCGGATTGACCAGCGCTGGCAGCGCATCCACGTACGTCCCCTTCAGCTTGGACAGCTGGCGGTACTCCAGGATCAGTTCGACCACTGGGTGTGTATCGCGCAGCTTGTCCAGAACGTCGGCGGCGGTGGAATAGTGACCCGATTTGCCCCGGCGCATCCAGGGCAGGGCCAGGCCCATCTCATCGAACAGGGCCATGCTGAGCTGCTGTGGCGAGTTGACGTTGACCTTGTGCCCTACAATCTGCTCGATCTCCACCTGCAGCTCACCGAGGCGCTTGCCCAGTTGGCGGCTCATCGCAGACAGTGCATCCACGTCCAGCCTGACGCCGGCCCGTTGCATATCTACGACAACCGGCACGAGCGGCATCTCCACCTCGGAGAAGAGCGGCCACAGCGCCCTCTCGCGTAGCTCTGGCTGGAGCTGGTTTGCCAGGCGAAGCGTCATGTCCACGTCAGCGCACGCGTAGGGCGCAGCCTTCTCGACGGCCACCCGGTCCATCGTAATCTGGTTTTTGCCTTTGCCAATGAGGACCTCAATGGGTGTCATCTCCACACCCAGGCGATTCCAGGCCAGGTTCTTGAGCCCCAGGTTGCGGCTGCTGGGATTCAACAGCCATTCGGCGATCATGGTGTCACAGGTGACGGGGCGGACCTCCATTCCGTGTTCAGCCATCACCGTAAGGTCATAGTTGGCGTTGTGGGCGTACTTGGGGATGTTGGGATCCCGGAGCATAGATCTGAGTTTTTCGGTGACCGCTGAAAGTGGGAGATTGGGACTTTGGGATTGGGCGATCGGAGAATTGGGATTGTGGTCCACCGGCACGTAGTAACCCTGGCCTTCCTGCGCCGTCAGGGCGATGCCCACCAGGGTAGCGGCCATGGGATCGACACTGGTCGACTCTACGTCGACGACGATCGCCTCGCTCTGGCTCAGTTCCGCCGCCATCGCCTCCAGCGCGGCCACACTGTCGACGATCTGGTACTCAGCCGCTTGCAGAGTGCCAGGTGGGGCCTCTGCCTCTTCAAACAACGACATTTGCGCGGTCGCGGCCGGTTTCGCGGCGCGGGGCAGCCGGTTCAGTAAAGCCCGGAACTCTAGTTCGCGGAAAAGCTCCACCACCGGCTCCCGGTCAATCTCCCCCACCCGGCTCGCCTGCAGGTCGAGGCTCACCGGTACATCGGTGGTGATGGTCACCAGGTACTTGCTGAGAAAGGCAACATCACGACCGTTCTCCAATGCGTTCCGGAAGCGGGCGCTGCTGATCTCGTCCAGGTGTTCGTAAATTGCCTCCACGCTGCCATATTCTTGGAGCAGTTTTGTCGCCGTTTTGGCCCCAATCCCGCGGACGCCGGGCACGTTGTCGCTGGTGTCGCCAACCAGAGCCTTGTAGTCGATTAGCTGTTTCGGCTCCAGGCCGTACCGCTCGCGGATGCCGGCTTCGTCGTAGACAACCGTGTCGCCAAATGAGCGGCGGGGGGTGAGCACCCGCACGTGGGGATCAACGAGCTGGAAGGTATCGGTGTCGCCGGTGACGATCAAGGTGTCCACGCCCTGTTCTTCCGCCTGCTGGGCCAGCGCCGCCAGCACGTCGTCGGCCTCGTAGCCCTCCGCCGAGTAGGTGGGGATGTCAAAGGCCGCTAGCAGTTGGTAGATCCGCTCGAACTGGACGTGCAGGTCGTCGGGCATCTCCTCGCGATTGGCCTTGTACTCGGCGTACGCTTCGTGGCGGAAGGTGCGGCCGATGTCAAAGGTCACAGCCAGGTAATCGGGTTGCTCGTCGCGCAGCACGTTGAGCAACATCGAGGCAAAGCCAAACACGGCGTTGGTCAACTCGCCCTGGGCCGTCGCCATGGTAGACGGCAGGGCAAAATAGGCGCGGTACACCAGCGCGTGGCCGTCGATCAATACCAGTTTCGCGGGGTCAGCCATCTGTCTCTCCCGTTCATTGGAATGAAGCCAATTGTACCACGTCCGGGCAAAAATAGCAATGAACAGCCAGGATAGGCCTGGAAAACACCCCCGGGGAGATGCTTGCACTGCCCGGGGGATTCTACGTCGTTCCAGTTCTACAAGGCAACGCCCGGAAGATCATGCCCACTACAACGGCCGGCACAAACTGTGGGATCCGCGCCTGATAATGCGGCACGAATACTCGCCTTGGCAGGAGCCGGGCGCGAAGATATCGGTTGGCGTGTTCGAATCAATAGGCTTGTTTTCGGCGCAGAACACTGGCACCGCCGACCTCAAGATCTGGAACTTGGTGACTTTGCGGCTGCACCACAGCCGAGCTATCTAGCAGCATTCTCGATTCGAGCCAGCGTGCCGACCTGACGGTCACTTTTGACCCCGACTTTCACGGGACCCAGGGACCCGTGGCGCGGCTGGTATGGTTCGCTACCAAGGATCCCACCCAGCCGTAGGCCGAGGCGGGCCCCGCTGCCGAGGTGCAGCGTAGAGAACCTATAACCGCATACAGCAGGCGTTCGGGCGATAGAATTTTCGAGGAGACAGGTAAGAACCGACCAGGTCACAGCGTCAGTAGAGAAGAAGCGGAACACACGAATCCGCTAATCAAAATCATCTTTAGGAGGGTCAAATAATGAAAGCCGTTACAAGAAAGCACGCTGTGGTCTGGGTAGCCGTTGTCGCCCTGGCAATACTGGTCGCCGTTCCCGTCAGCGCTGACGGATTTGTCCACGCGCCTGTGCTCGATGTGGATGGAGTTGCCTACTATATGGCCGGAGCGCCTGACGGGCCGAATCGCGCGACCGACATCCCTGGTCACGCCTGGGTGCAGGCCGGGCCGAACAAAGTGGTTGGCAAGCACTATAACACAGGGCCATTCGGAGCACCCCAATGGTGGTCGTCCGACGCACCCGATGGGGAATTGCTCTTCGTGGTACAGGGGATCATCGACACCTGGTCTCTAGAGAAGGCGGCAGACTATGCCTCTCAGGGCTATGTCCACTATCACGAGATTGTCAGGGTTTCTGATGGAGCGGAGCACCCCACGAAAGTTGTCTGGCTCAAGCACATCGCCCGAACCAGCTTTAGCTTTGACGCCGGGCCGCACCCCGAATTGGGCCACGAAGTGACCCCGGGTGTAGATTACAAGTTCATCCCCAACGGGATGATGCCTTACCAGCCCTAGACATCTGTCGATCTGGTACGCATCTGGGTTCGGATATCTAGCGGAGGATCGACAAGGCCCCGGTAAATTACCGGGGCCTTGTGCCTGTCCCGTGAACTGAATGCTGCTACCGTCTGTGGCACACGGGATGGGCAACCTCCTACATCCAGTCGGTCAGGTCGCTGGTGTTCTTGAGGATCAGGTCGGCGCCGGCG
>CBDUWJ010000150.1:0-6532 GCA_965370895.1 uncultured Anaerolineae bacterium
TGGATCACGACTGACCCTCCACCCGCCATGAACTGATCACAGCCCATCCAAATAGGATCGCCGCATTCCGCTTTCGACACATGCTGGACCGGATTCCCCTCACCAGGAAAGGCAGCTGTCTGGCAGGCGACTAGCGGCTGCAAGGCTCTAGTTCGAGGCGAGCCGAAAGTACCAACGCGGCCTTCGCATGCTGTTCGGTAGCACCACTGCTGCAACACTGCATCTGGACTCTCCTGGCGAATGGGCGTCTGGTGTAGGCCACCTCTCGGCAGTCTTCCGTTGCGGCTCATGCGTAGAGCTATTCTTTGTCCTCATTGGCGTTGGTGTACTGTGCTTGCCAGGCTGCGGGCTGAACAGCTCGATTTGTGCGAGTTTCGCCTTTGTGGTATAATCCGGCAGCTTTCCTATTGGGTAGAGGAGCGTGAGGAATAGACAGAACACGCAGCCTAAGAAAGGGACCGGGCACCGGCTGGGACGATCTCCCAGTAGGTGCCTTTTTTTCTGATGGCCATCTTGCGCCTTCCGGGACTAATTGACGTTCACGTCCATCTCCGCGAACCGGGTGGAGATCACAAAGAGGATATGATCACTGGCACCGCCGCCGCCCTCGCTGGCGGCGTTACTATGGTCCTGGATATGCCCAACACCGCCCCGCCCATCGTAGATGGCCAGGCCCTGGACCGCAAGCGGCGTTTGGCAGCCCAAAAGGCACTGTGTGATGTAGGCTTTTACGTCGGCGCGACAGAGAACAACGCCTCGGAGGCGGCGGCCCTTGGGACCACAGCGGTTGGCCTCAAGATCTACATGGACCAAACCTACGGTCGCCTTCGGATGCGCAGCCTGCCTGCCCTGCTGTCACACTTTCGCACCTGGCCTGCGGGGCGTCCCATCGCCGTCCACGCCGAGGGGCTGTCGATGGCCATGGCCATTGGTCTGGCCTGGAGCTTTGGCCGGCGCCTACACCTGTGCCACGTCAGCCTCGCTGACGAGATCGCCCTCATCCGCGCGGCCAAAGAAGCAGGGGCCAGAGTCACGTGCGAAGTTACACCCCATCACCTCTTTCTGACCCGGGCCGATGCCCAGCGGTTGGGTCCCTACGGCCTGATGGTGCCGCCCCTTGCCACGGAGGCCGACCAGCGGGCGCTGTGGGCCAACCTGGATGTCGTGGATTGCATCGCCACCGACCATGCGCCCCATGCCCATACCGAAAAAGAGGGCGAGAATCCACCGCCTGGTGTACCCGGCCTGGAGACCATGCTGCCCCTGCTGCTGACCGCTGTTGCTCAGGGTCGTCTCACCATGGAGCGGCTGGTGGAACTGACCCACGACAGGCCCAGGCGCATCTTCAGCCTGCCGGCCCAACCCCACACCTGGGTCGAGGTGGATCTCGACGCCCGCTACACCCTGAGCCAGGGCCGCCTGTACACCAAATGCGGCTGGACGCCGTTCGACGGTCTGGCTGTACAGGGACAGGTGCAACGGGTGGTGCTGCGTGGGCAGACCGCGTTTGACGAGGGAGAAATCCGGGTCGAGCCTGGGCTCGGCCGCGTCATAGAACCCCAAGAAGAGGGAATCTGAGGAGGGAGTGAGCATGAGAAATGGATCGAACAACGGTATGAAGACGGTGGGCTTGGCCCCCAACCTGGACAGTGGCTTTTATGGGCAGGACATCATTTCTGTCCGCCAGTTCCGTCGTGAGGATCTGACCCACATTTTTGGGGTGGCCGATGAGATGCGGGCCATTACCAGGCGGGTTGGCTCCTCCGACCTGCTCAAGGGGCATGTGCTGGCCTGCCTCTTTTACGAGCCCAGCACGCGTACTAGCTCGTCCTTCATTGCCGCCATGTCGCGGCTGGGCGGCAGTGTCATTCCCATTAACGAGGTGCGCTACTCGTCAGTGACAAAGGGGGAGAGTCTGCCCGACACCATCCGCACCCTGGAATCGTACGCCGACGCCATCGTCCTGCGCCACCCGGAGGTGGGCGCTTCCCAGGTGGCGGCAGAGTACGCCCGCAAACCGATCATCAACGCCGGCGACGGCGTGGGTGAGCATCCCACCCAGGCGCTACTGGACCTCTATACCATTCAGTCAGAACTGGGCACGATCGACGGGCTACACGTGGCCATGGTCGGCGACATGCGTAACGGCCGGACCATCCACTCCCTGGCACGGCTGCTGTGCCTGTACGATGTGCAGATGACCTTCGTCTCGCCCGAGATCCTGCGGCTGCCGCTGGATGTGATGAACGATGTCAAGAACCAGGGCCGGACTGCGCGCGAAACCTACGATGTGCACGAGGCCATCGCCGATGCGGACGTTCTATATGTCACGCGGGTGCAGCGGGAGCGGTTCGCCGACCAGGCCCAATACGAGTCGGTGAAGGACTATTACGTCATCACACCAGAGCTGATGGATAGGGCCAAGGAGCGCATGATCGTAATGCACCCCCTGCCCCGTGTCGGCGAGATCAGCTACGCCATCGACGACGATCCCCGGGCCGCCTACTTTCGCCAGATGGAGAATGGCATGTACATCCGCATGGCCCTACTGGCCTGCGTGCTGGGCAAAGCCTAGCCGATGACGAATGTCCAATGGTCAACGACCAATGCCCGATATCCAGGACCCTGAACCTTGACGAACTTGCGCGTTAGCCTGTGCGGCGTAGAGCTGCCCAACCCTCTAATCCTGGCCAGCGGCATCCTGGGCACGGAGGCCGAACTGCTTGCCCGGGTGGCCCGGGCTGGCGCCGGAGGTGTCACGGCCAAGTCGTGTAGCCCCCAACCCCGCACCGGGCATCCGAACCCCACAGTGCTGGCCTGGGAACACGGACTGATCAACGCCGTGGGACTGGCCAATCCTGGCGTCGAAGCCGAGGTAGAGGAAATCCGGCGGGCCAAGGCCCTGCTAAAGCCCTGGGGGACCGCGTTGATAGCCAGCGTCTTTGCCGAGACCGTGGATGGCTTCTCCCGGGTAGCTGCTCGCGTAGCCGGGACACAACCCGACCTCGTCGAGGTCAACATCTCCTGTCCCAACGTCCATGATGAATTCGGCACACCCTTTGCTGCCGACGCAGGGGCCGCTGCCGAGGTGACCGCCGCCGTCAAGCAGGCCGTGGCTGGCCGGGCCCCGGTTCTGGTCAAACTCTCGCCCAATGTGACCGATATAACCGCCATCGCCCGGGCTGTAGAGGCAGCCGGGGCGGATGGCATCAGCGCCATCAACACCCTGACCGGCATGGTCATAGACGTACACGCCCGACGACCTGTCCTGGCCAACCGCACCGGCGGCCTGTCTGGGCCGGCCATCCGGCCGCTAGCCGTGCGCTGTGTCTACGACATCTACCGTGCCGTGGACCTGCCCATCGTCGGCACAGGCGGGGTGAGCAGCGGCCGCGATGCCGTGGAGATGATCATGGCTGGGGCAACGGCTGTCGGCGTCGGCTCGGCGGTCTATGGCGAGGGGCCCGAGGTCTTTCGCCGGATCGGCAGCGAGATGGCCACGCTCATGGCCCAACTGGGCTACCAACGCGTGGAGGAGATGCGGGGGGCCGCTCACTGAAGCGTTGTCCGGAAACAACCCTTGATATCCGCGCCTTCCTGCCGATGCAAGGTTCTTTGCCCGCATCCGGATCAGCCGCGCCGAGACAGGGGACGAACCGGCCGATGATCTGGGGGGAATAGACAGGATTGGGCGTGCCTCAATTCAGTCTGGTTGAAGGCTCGGGAGATAGCGTGGCCTTGGATGATCTACCATCTGATATTTGCATCCTTGAAGAAGAGATGCGGGCTTACGAGTGCAGGTACGGCGTGCCGTCAGAAAGCTCCTGCCAATCGTACATCAACGGCAAAGCTCCCGCCGATCATGCCTGGGTCCGGGACTGGCCCGGTTGGACCCCCGCTGGGCAGACTTGGCGCTTGCGCGAGCAGCACGGAGGTGTGATCCATGATGACTGACAAGTCCGCGCCTCTCGCGCCCCTTGGCAGGATGACAACGAGTCTACCTCAGCCGGCCCGCATCCTGGCCATCACCGAGGAAAGCACTAAGGTCCGCACCCTCGTATTCGACCTTGGCCTGGAAGCCGACCCGGGCCAGTTCGTCATGGCCTGGCTGCCCGGCGTGGACGAGAAGCCCTTCAGCCTGGTCCGCGCCGACCCCGTCACCCTTACCATCGCCCGCGTCGGCCCCTTTACCACTTCCATCTTCTCCCTCCAGGCTGGCGATCGCCTCTGGCTCCGCGGTCCCCTGGGCCACCCCTTCCAATATCCAATTTCCAACACCCAATACCCTCTTCTCCTGATCGCTGGCGGCTACGGCGTCGCCCCCCTCCATTTCCTGGCAGAACGCGCCCGGGCTGCTGGCTGGTCGGTGAGCGTCGTCATCGGCGGCCGCACGGCGCCCGATATCGTCTTTGCCGACCGCTTCGCCGCCCTGGACGCCCAGGTGCTGGTCACCACTGATGACGGGTCGCGGGGACACCAGGGTCTGGCCACTGATGCCGCGCTCCACCTCCTGGAGCAAACCAGCTACGCGGCTATCTACGCCTGTGGGCCGGACCCGATGCTGGTCGCCGTGGAGGCGCTGGCCCGAACCCTCCAGGTGCCAGCCCAACTGAGCTACGAACGCTACATGCGCTGTGGCTTTGGCGTATGCGGCTCCTGCGCTCGGAACGGCTGGCTTGTGTGCCGCGACGGCCCGGTCAAGTCCGTCCGTGTGTGATACCCGCTGGGTGTATCCGACTTGCCAAGACCCAGGTGTGCTGGGGCTGGACCCCGGCCGGCCCACCGTGCCTGACGGTCTCGCTTGGGAAGCTTGTCGTTACCTCCCAGACTGTGGTATAATTGCTCCAGCAGACGAACGAGGGTTGGTGAGACCAGGTGAAAACTGCTAGAATACTAGTCATCGACGACGAAGTGGGCATGCGCCAGGGATGCCAGCGAGCGCTGGCACCTCAGGGCTTTCAGGTGGTCACTGCCGAGCACGGAGTGAAGGGCTTGCGCAAACTGCGGGAGGAACAGTTTGACCTGGTTCTCTTGGATGCCATGCTGCCAGGCATGAGCGGCCTGGAGCTTTTGGACCGCATCCACAGGCACGACCCTGAGATCATCTGTATCATGATCACCGGCTATGCTACGGTGGGGCTGGCTGCCCAGGCTATGAAACAGGGAGCTCACGGATTTTTGCCCAAACCGTTCACCTCAGACGAGTTGCTCACCGCAGTGCGCCGTGGCCTCGAGGAGCGGCGGCAGCGACAGGTGCTCCTGCAGCAAGAGGCCGAGGAAGAGGAAGCCCATCAACTGGAGCGGGCCCGCCAGGAATTGGCCAAGCTCGACGCCATGCAAAGCCGGTTTATGCTGGTCATTGCTCACGAACTCCGCAACCCAGCCGGTGTGATCAAGAACTATATTCAACTGATGCGGGGCGGTTACGTAGACGAGGACGAGTGGGATGAGTATCTGGAAAAGCTGGACCTGAGAGCCGGCCAATTGCTGAACATGCTGGATGACATCCTCGAGTTGGCATACTTGAAAGAGAAGCTCAGCCCATCAAGACTCAAGTCCGTGGCGGTGGCGGACGTTCTGCAAGATGTCGCTCGTCAGATCCAGCCTGCTGCCGAGGCGAAAGGACTGGTCCTTGAGGTGCAGATCCAGGCCAGGCCGACCGTGTTGGCCCAACGCGCCCATCTCCAATCACTCTGGACCCACCTCCTGGACAATGCCATACGATACACGCCCGACGGTCAGGTTAGGGTCACGCTGGCCGAGCAAGATGGCCTGATCGTGAGCGCAGTAGCGGACACCGGCATCGGCATCACGACTGAGGAGTTGGCGCGCATCTTCCAGGAGTTCTATCGCGCGGAATCTGCCCAGGCTCAGGTGCCATTGGGGACGGGCCTAGGGCTTGCCATCGTCAACCAGATTGTGAGAACCTATCAGGGCGCTATTCAGGTAGACTCGACACCTGGGCAGGGGAGCACATTCACCGTCAGCCTGCCGGTTGCCGCCACCGACCAGGGATCGTGACAGGGGCGACAGATGCCAGACATCCAATTGCGAGAGTATGTGCAAAAGATCCAGGACCTGATACAGGAGCACCGCCAGGATGAAGCGATTGCCCATTGCCAACACATCCTGAATCTGTACCCCAGACACGTCCAGACCTACCGTCTGTTGGGAGAGGCCTGCCTGGCGGAGGGCAAGTACCAGGAAGCCCGCGACTTTTTTCAGCGGGTGTTGAGCGCTGATCCACAGAACCTTGTCGCCTGGGTGGGGCTGGGCAGCGTGTATGACCAACTGGGCATGCTACCAGAGGCCATCTGGCCGATGGAGCGTGCCTTCGAACTGGCCCCCGGCAACCCAGAGGTCCAGCGGAAACTCTTGCGCCTATATGCCCGTCGCGACGGTGCGCAGAGAACCCGGCTGAGGTTGACCCGGGGTGCCTTGGGACAACTGTACGCGCGTAACGGATTGGACGAGCAGGCCATTGGCGAGTTCCGCGCTGCACTCGGCCAGGATCTCAATCAGCCGGACATCC
>CBDUWJ010000151.1:0-6430 GCA_965370895.1 uncultured Anaerolineae bacterium
AGACGGTGTCGCAGCCGGCGAACGCATCGAAGTGGCGCCGGAACATGGTGCTCCTGGGCAAAGTCGTCGACAGCTTCCTGCGCCTGTGGGTTCTTGCCGTACCGCATCTGCAGCCGTGCTCGGTTTTCGGCAATCCAGAGATACATGTCTCCTTCTGTTCGGTTCGGGAACAGGCTCAGAATGTCGGAGGCCCGGATGCGCTCAACGACGGGCAGGTAGACCCCACGATACCAGTCTGCCGCTGCCTCTGGCAAGGTGGGATAGTGCCGTGAGCGGAGACCCACATAGAACTGGTGGACCTCGACGTGCTGCAAGAGACCTCGATAGGCCCCCGCGCGTGTCAGTAGGATCCGTTGCCCGGGACAGTGAAGGTCCAGTGCGGTCTTTTCAAGGAACTCAGCATAACCCGATTTCAAGATCAGATCGTCGGGCAATGTGTCAGGACCCAACGGCACGCGGACCGGGATCTCCACAATCCGTGCCCGGATACTGTCCTCCCGGCGGGCACGGGCCACTGACACGCGGTGGTTCCCGTCGCGGACAAAGTAGACTTCTCCCACTCTGAAGACGTCTATGGGCGGTAGATCACCCCGACCCTGCAGCCGGTCAATCCGTGTCCAGCGGTCTGGATCGATCTGAGCCCGGGGCAAAAAAGCACGGTTAAAGTCCCGATACCTGCCCACGCTGCCCACTATTCTGTCAAGAGGGATCTCCTGCAGGGTGACATCGGGGATCGGTTCGCTCAAGTGAAGTTGCTGTCGAACCTCGTCAAACGATAGGAGATCGTCGGAGTGCCCCGAAAGCTCTGCCAGGACGTCCTGGACAAAGGCACGACGCCGTGCAGCACTAAAGATCTCCAAAGAGACCGACCGAGACTTGTCCCCACGCATGTCTGACATTTGTGCGCCCCTGCCCCCCGGGAGTCGGCGTTTCAGCGCAGTGCATCAGCGCGCTGTCAATAGCGGTGGGCCGTGGAGGTGCGCCTGCTGCTGGATTCGCGGTCCAGCCAAGCAGCGACGCGCGGCGAATCACGGCCCAAGGTAGCCCGTCAGGACAAGGCACACGGCCAGCCATGTAAGCGCGATGAGCACCAGCATGGAGACAAGCAGGAGCTTTTGCCACCCAGCGAGCTGACCGATGGCGCGTTGCAGGTTTCTCACGCCATCTCCGCTTGTTCCAGCGAAGGAAGTTGGTCCAGGTTGGAGAGCCCAAACTGCTGCAGAAACTCAAACGTGGTCCCATAGATGATGGGACGGCCGGCCTGCTCGAGCCGACCTAGCTCCTCAACCAGGCCACGATTGATGAGGGTGCGGAGGACGCTGTCCGAGTTCACACCGCGCACCGCCTCGATCCGTGCACGGGTAGCCGGCTGACGATAGGCAACGATGGCCAGCGTCTCCAGGGCGGCTGGTGATAGCTTGCTGCTGAGCTCCAGGCCCAAGAACCGGAGCACAACGTCGGTGGCTTCCGGCGCAGTGACCATCTGCACACGCTGGCCTTTGAACTGGAGGCGCACACCACGATGCTGTGCACATTCCTGGGCAAGGTCGTGCAGTGCGACTCTGGTTTGCTCCAGGTCGACTTGCAGGACAGCAGCCAGCCGATCTACGCGGACCGGTTCCTCAGCCACGAAAAGTAGGCTTTCGACCAGCGATTTCACTGGTAGATTCTGCTCTCCGTGGTCGCCGCCATTGTTATCCCTGTTCGATTTACCATCCATTATTCGGGATTCGCCCATCTCTCCGTGTTGTGCTATAATGGCCTGCGGCCAACAGACCTTGTGGGTTCACGCCAGCCGAGCCCTGCAGTGAAGCGAATCGGTGACCCTGATGAATGCCTTGCGAAGCGTTTCAACTCAAGACTCGTCAGGTCCACAGTACCGTATGGGAGGTCAAGCCGCCATGTGGAAGCGACCCGTTCTGGTTCGCCTGATTGTGTCCCTCTTTGTGTTACTGAGCCTGGCGTGCGGACCATGCAACCTACTTTCTGCCACGGTGCCAACGCCGCCCCATCCGATTCCCGTGTCCACCGAATCTGCCGGGCAACTGGAATCCCGCATCCGGCAGAACGTCAGTGGGGAACCCGGTCAGCAGTTCATCCTGCGCATGACAGATGCGGAAGTCACTTCGCTGCTTGCCACCGAATTGGCCAAGTACGACGAATCGCCCGTCACCGAGCCCCAGATCTGGTTCACCAAAGGGAAGATCTACGGGACAGGACGTCTGGTCAACGTGTTGCCCATCGAGGCCGATTTCCTCGTGGTCGCCTCGGCGCGCATTGAGGATGGCAGGGTGAGAGTCGAGATCGAAGAGGTTTCGGCGGGTGCTTTGCCCTTGCCCGACAGAGTGCTGGAAACGATCTCGCAAAGCATCAATGAAACCGTGGAAGAACTGCAACTGGACGTAGAAGCGACTGCCCTCGAGATCTTGGAAGGCGAGGTAATCGTCAAGGGCATACGGAAGTAGATCTGGGTCCAGCAGTTCGTGACCCCGGAGGTCCCAGGCCAGCCATGGGCCGGCCGCGAGCTAGTGGGCTTGCACGACCTCCGAGGTCGTTTTCGATCCTGCTTGGCTATTCCTTGGGATAAGGTGCGTGTTTGATTTTGACCTGCACCTTGCCCAGCTTCAACCCCATCTGGTCCTCAAGAACCTCCTTGGTCACCTGGAGCACCTCTTCGGTCTTCATCGGCACGTCTATATCCGGTGACGTTTCGAGAACGAGGTCTACGTCCACTGTCCGTGACCGTGCAGTAATGCGCGGCGAGACCTTGACGACGTCGGGCAACTGATCAATGTTGTAGGCCAGACGCTGGGAAAGCGAGTCAACGGCGATGTACGCCTCGCCGCCAGTTACCCGCTGCACGCGTATGGTCTTTCTGCGCGGGCGGCGCAGTTCCAACCACAGAAGGACGAGGCACAGTAGTACAAGTGCGCCGCCGATGATGACGCGCCCGCTCGCAAAGAGCGCCCAGTTGTAGTTCGCCCACGCGTCTGAGTAAGTGCCCAACGCGTGCAAAGCTTGCTCCCCCAAGTCGAGTGACTGCTTGGGAACGATGACGATCACGGCCGTAAGTACAATGATGGCCAGAACCAGAAGGATAACGATCAGGCGATTCAATACGTTCATGCGACAACCTCCTTGTCAATTGGTTTGATGGCTTCGCAAAGACTGATTTGTGCCAGTTGCCATAGCATGCGAGATGATTCGCACCATTTGGCATAGATCTCGCAAGACCTGCGTACCTCCATTATACATCAGTTTTCCTTTTTCGTCCAATGCGGATGGCCACGATAACGATCATGGAGCTCCACACCAGCCACGACATGAGACTCGCACGCAGGCCCAAGCGGACACTGTCCGGCTGGAAGCGAAAGGTGACCTGGTGCTCGCCGGCATCCAGCGCCACGGCTCGGAAGTAGAGGTCAGCGCGGTGGATGGGCGCCGGCTGGCCGTCGATTTCTGCGGTCCAGCCGGGATAGCTCGTGTCGGTTAGCACCAGGTACGCCGGGGCATCAAGGTTGACCTGCAGTTGGACGGTTTCTGGCTCGTAGGTGATGATGTCGACGTCTGACGGTGATCCCTCGGACGCCAGCGCATGGCCATCGGCCAGGATCACTTCCTGGGCAGGGTCAAAGCCTGGATCGCGCAGGATATACAGGGCCTGCTCGTCGTCCGAGACCACCCTGGCTCGATGGGCCAGAAACGCAGCAGGCTGGGCGGTCAGGTTCTGGTAAATCTTAACGTCGCCTGAATGGACCAGCTTGTACGCAGGATCTACGGAAAGCGTGCGGCTGGTACCGGTGTGGTCATCAATGAGGGTCAGTCCACGCAGGTGTACCTTCTCGTCAGGCAGGAGGGAGCGTACGGAAATGGCGCGTGGCTTCAGCGTCTGGTTCAGGTCTAGCACAGAAACATAGTCGTTCCCCTGCTCATTGTCGGGCCAGACATGGCCCACGCGGGCCTGGCGGTGCCTCACCGGCGCCATCCCGTAGAGACCCTCCGAGGTATGCTCCCCGGCTCGGAGGGTAGCTGTCAGCGTGATGCCCATGGTGTCGGTGATGATCACACGGGCCACTGGTGTCCCGCCGGCAAGGTCTGCCGTCCCGGTTAGGTAGGAAACCACGCCCAGGCTGGTAGTTTCAAATTGGGGTAGGCCAGTCAGCGTCACTTCGCCCAGGGGAGTTGTGTGCTCCAGATCGTAGAATACGTCGTCAATCCAGACATCCTGGGTCTTGTCGGTCATGACGTATCTGACGTTGAGCAGCGAAAGCAGGCGGGCAGGTGGGAGCTGGCGGAGCTGCTGCCGCATTCGCCCGTCCGGCCAGATATCCTCTTCGGCCAGAAACAGCCGCTCCAAGGTGACATAATGCGCGGTGGGGAGCAACCCGCCATCATAGCCATCCACACTGAACAGGCGATCGCGCAACGGCAGGTTAAAGGCGAGCACTTCCTTCATTTTTGTGGCCACGATCAGGTCGTACATCGCCCGTTCAGGCAGTTGGGGACTGTACATGGCCTGCAGGTCACCCAGGTCGCCCGGGTCGTAACGGATGTCCGATATGCTCAAGAAACGAAACGGCTGCCCTGCATCGTCGGCCAGCAGGTGGGCCGGCGCCGAACGCATGGAGTCAAAGGCTGCGGGCGCGGTGGGGTTGTTGTAGGCCAGTCGCCGTCCCGCCAGGAATAGCTCTAGCACCAGCAAGATTGTGATGCCGGCCTTGACCTTTCCGGATTCGAACCTGGGCAGAATCTCCAGCCCAATGCCGGCCAGGGTCGCTGCACCGAAACTGTATAGGAGCAACCAGCGAGCAGGGGCACGAAAGAGATCAAAGCCGGGGACGACCCTGTAGAGCAGGTAGTACACCGGGTTATAGGCACCAAGGGCCAAAAAGATACCAAGCAGCGAGAGGACTAGTATGGCTCTACCGTGAGGCAGGATCCCCTTCTGCCCAACACCGGATTGCCTCGGCCGCAGGACGGCCCAGCCACCCACTACCACCAAGACCAGGCCAACCAGGCCCACGTAGGCCACGTACTCGCTAAAGGGTGGCGCCCACACCAGGGGAGGAAGTAGGGCTTTGAAGACCAACGTCGGCTTGAGGGAAAACGAGGCTGCTTCGTTGTAAGGCAGCCCACCGCTTCGAACCGACAACCGCGAAAGCTCCAATGTGGGCAACAACTGCCCGGCTGCGAGGGCGATGCCCATGACCACCATTCCCACCAGCGCAGCTAGGCCCCTCAGGGCAGTCCGCCACTTCGGACCCGCTGGGTCCCACCATTCCCTCAGGACAATGTACACCGCTGCCCCGAACAGCACAATGTAGGCCGCCTGGGTGTGTCCAGCCAGCAACGCTAGAGCCACCACCGCTCCTCCGCCGAGCAGGGCTAGCCACCGTCGCCACCCCTCGGTCATGGCCCCTTCCAGGCAGAGGAGCAGCCACGGCAGCCAGGCTGAGGCGTTGAGTTGGTTGAGGTGCTCCACCTGTGCACCGAGAAAGCCGCCCAGGGCAAAGATGGTGCCCGCGACGAAGGACGGCAAAGGACGCAGTCGCAGGGCCAGTCGGGCAAAGAGATAGGTCCCGGCGCCGGCTAGCCAGACGTGCAGGACAATGCTCCACGCAACCTGCTTGGGAGTGGACAGCCAGATCAGCGGCCAGTGCAGGGGATAGAGCACCGCTGCCTGTGAGTTGGCGAGCAGTGGGGCGCCCATGAAAAGGTAGGGGTTCCACAACGGCAGGCGCCCGGCGCGCAGTGCGGCGCTGACAAAATCGCGGTAGGGGTAAAAGTAGGCGAACACGTCCAAACCGGCCAGCACCCGGTTGGTGAGGGCGATCTTCCAGAAAAAGGCCAGGGTCAGTGCTGCGAGCCCCAGGAGGGCTGCTGCGTCAGATTTCACAAGTCCTGCGGACCTGTTCGGCCGAGGGTTTTGAAGCCTGGACAGTGTTGAACGTTGTGGGGCGAACGCCACATCGCTGGTCTTGGCGTGGCTCGAGCGATCCACGCCGGGCGGATCGGGCCGGGTTGATCTCTGAGCGCTTGGTTGTCCGTCACGCACGTTGCTCATCAGTCCCACTCCAGGCGATAGAGCCAGCCGGCCTGCTGGTCTTGAGTGTAGAACAACGGTACCTCCAAAGGCACGATTGGCGTCAGACGGTGGCGAGTCTGCATCTTCTCAATGAACTCGGCCATCAGGCCCCCGTCGTCTAGTAGAAAGATCGGGCGCCCCCTGGCCTGCATCGCCTTCAAAAAGATGTTCCACTCCTCGTCCGTCCAGCTATCGTAGGGGCGGATGGCGTCACGACCGGTGTATAGCATCACCGCGCCGGCATTCAGTGACGCGCCGATCACTCCTTCCGCGGGGGTCACTTCAGCCAGTTGCTCAAAGGCGGCGCGGTGCTCAGTGTCCATGTAGCCAAAGGAGGCCCAACCC
>CBDUWJ010000152.1:0-6413 GCA_965370895.1 uncultured Anaerolineae bacterium
CTACATCCAGTCGGTCAGGTCGCTGGTGTTCTTGAGGATCAGGTCGGCGCCGGCGCGCTCCAGTTCGTCTCGAGAGCCAAACCCGCATAGCACACCAACCGACCGCGCTCCAGCCGCCCGGGCAGCCTCAATGTCCGCTGTGGTATCGCCCACCAGCAGGCAGCGCTCCACGGGCACGCCCAACTCCTCGGCCGTGTGGCGAACGGGACTGGGGTGCGGCTTGATGCGCCAGGTATCGTCACGCCCGGTGACGACCTGGATCAGTTCGGTTAGCTCTTGCTGGGCCAGAAAAACTCGAGCCTCTTGGTGGCTGCGGGTGGTGACGATGCCCAGGTAGTAGCGGCGGCTTAGCTCGCGCAGCATCCCGCCGGCGCCATTCACGGGACGGAAGTGGAGGGAGTCGTGAAGGCCACGCATGCGGCGCAACCGAGTTGCCAGGCCCAATAATCCGTCATCCAGCCCCAGACGGTCTAGAAAGGCCAGGACGCGGGCCACAGGTCCTTCAGCGGCCATGAGAATGCGCCGAGCTGTGCGGACCGGGTCGCCTCCGGGCAGGATTCGACTCAGCGGCTGTAGTCGCTGGGCCAGAGCTTCCACGGCCTGGTCGTCTGTTTCTATGAGCGTGCCGTCCAGGTCGAAGAGGATGGCGTCAATCTCACCGGGGTAGACTTCGATTTCCTCTATCTCCGGCGGGAAGGGATCCTGATCGAGTAACTTGGCGTACACATAACGCAATAGAACGCGCACGGTGCCGATGACGGGCGCAGCCAAAAAAATGCCCAGTATGCCGGCCACGATCCCACCGATGAGCACTCCGACAAAGATGACGACGGGGTGGAGCTGCAATCGCCGGCCCATGATGCGAGGCACCAGGTAAGCATTTTCCGTCTGCTGGATGATGAGGTAGATGCCCAGCACCAGGGCGGCGAACCAGAAATTGCTCAAGGGCAGGTAAGTAGAGCCGCGAATCAGGGCGATGATCAGCGCCGGGATGGTAGCCAGCACCGGACCAAAGGTAGGGATCACCTCCAAGAGACCAGCCAGCAACCCCATCAGCCCGGCCTGGGGCAGACCCACGGCCGACATCGCAATCCACACGGTCAGGCCAATGATCAGGCCCAGCACCACCTGTCCCCGGAAGAAGGCCTTCCACACCTGGTTCATCTCCTCACGCAGGCAGCGAAGCTCCTCAGCGTAGCCCGGGGGGGCCATACGGTCCAGGAAAGCGCGAAGTCGTTCGGCGTCTTTGATCAGATAGAAGGAGATTATCAGAATTGACACAATCCAGAGTAGGCTGGAGGCCACACCAAAGAGGATCGTAACGGTCTGGGTGGCAAAAGGTTGGAACAGATCCTGGAGCGCCCCACGCACATCCCCAACCAGATCCTGTAAACTGAAGCTGTAAGCAGAAATGGTGACGGGCTGAGATAGGAAGATGACTGTGTCGTCGACCAGTCGCTGCAAATCCAGGTTGAGACGGGTCACCCGAGCCACCGCATAGGGTACGACGGTGACCGGAATAAGGCTGGCAAACAGAAGCAAGACCAGGAAAACCAGGATCACGGCTAACGTGCGGGGTAGCTTGCTCCGACGCTCCACATAGTCAGCCACAGGTTTGAGCAGATAGGCCAATACGAGGGCGATAGCGATGGGGGGCAGGATAGCACGAAACAGATAGAGGGCCAGGAGCAGGACAATGACCAGTCCGATGACGACCAGACGCTTGGTTGTACGGCTCCACTCGGTTGAAACCATGTATCCCAAAGCTCCAAATCCCAAAGCGCACTGCAGAGGGGCTGTGGGGGGATCCTAGTGGAGTCTAGTGGACCAAACCCGCATCTTCAGGCGGCCAGTAGGATACCCAGGCCCGGCCCACGATGTTCTCGATAGGCACCGGACCAAAGCTCCGCGAGTCGTTAGAGTGATCGCGGTTGTCCCCGAGGACATAGACGTGGAGCGGCGGCACCGTGGTAGATGGATTGCGCCCAGGGCGGGTATCCTCGCTGATAAAGGGTTCGTCCAGCGGCTCACCGTCGATATAGACCTGCCCATCGTGGACCTCCACCGTCTCGCCCGGCAGGCCGACTATGCGTTTGATCAGCAGTTCCTCACCCTGGTTGGGCAGCTTGAGGACCACGATGTCAAAGCGCTGTGGGCCGTGAAAGCGATATGACATCTTTTCGACGACCAGACGCTGATCGGTGTGCAAGCTGGGCTCCATGCTCTGTCCCTCAACGCGTGTGGCCTGACCAACAAAAACGTTGATCAGCAGTGCAATGAGGATCGCCGGCAGGATAGTTTCCAGCACCTCGCGAAGCAGATGCAGGAGCCGCCGGCCCGCGCCAGGCTGGGCGGGCTGGGGGACCTCCTCCTCTCCACGCGTGTAGAGTCCATCGTCCATGCGGTTGATTTCTCCGTCCAGTTAGATGGAGTGCCAGGCCGTGAGTGGAATTCCTTCGGGATTCCCAATCAATTCCCCAGGAACTGATCTATCAGCCTGGCACTCCGACAGAACTGTCAGCGTCGGCGGCGCGGTGGACGCCGGTCCCGTGAGCCACCGGATGGACCACCCTTGCGATCCCGTTGGCGGGCCTCTTCTGCGGTCCAACCCGCCAGCACCGCCTGGCGCGACAGCCGGATCTTTCCCGACTCCCTCTCTACGTCAATGACCATGACCATGATCTCATCGCCGAGCTGGACCACGTCTTCGACAGATGGGACGCGGTAGTCGGCCAGTTGAGAGATGTGGCACATGCCATCTATGCCGGGCATTATCTCTATGAACGCACCATAGCTTTCGGTGCGGACCACCTTGCCCAGGTAGATCTTTCCAATCTCGGCTTCTTCGGTCAGTGCCTCGATCATCTCGACGGCCTTCTGAGCGCCCGCACCGTCAACCGCAGCAATAAAGACGGTACCGTCGTCCTCAACGTCCACATTGACGCCACAGTCTTCCTGGATCTTGCGGATCATCTTGCCACCAGGGCCGATAATCTTGCCGATCTTGTCGGGGTCCACGCGGACGGTCGTGATGCGCGGTGCGTAGGGCGATAGTTCCGGCCGGGGCTCGGCGATGGCCTCGCTCATCTTGCCCAGAATGTGCAGCCGGCCCTCTCGCGCCTGGGTCATAGCCTGGGCGAGAATCTCGGAGCTCAAACCTTTGACCTTTATGTCCATCTGCAGGGCAGTGATCCCCTCACGGGTACCTGCTACCTTAAAGTCCATGTCACCCAGATGGTCTTCGAGGCCCTGGATGTCACTCAGAATGGCGTACTGGCTGTCTTCTATGATCAGGCCCATGGCGATGCCCGCCACGGGGTCTTTGACCGGGACCCCGGCGTCCATAAGCGCCAGGGTACTGCCGCACACCGAGGCCATCGAAGTGGAACCGTTGGCCGAAAGCACCTCGGACACCACGCGCAGGGTGTAGGGGAATTCCTGTTCTGGAGGGAGTACCGGACGCAGCGCTGTTTCGGCCAGTGCGCCGTGGCCGATTTCCCGGCGCTTGGTGCCGCGCAAGAACCACGTCTCACCGGTGCTAAAGGGCGGGAAGTTGTAATGATGCATATAGCGCTTGGTACCTTCAGGCCGCAGGGTGTCCAGCCTTTGCTCCTCGCGAGGAGTGCCCAGGGTAGCGATGCTCACCACCTGTGTCTCGCCCCGGGTGAACAGGCCCGACCCATGGGCTCGCGGCAGAAGGCCCACCTTGGTCCAAATGGGGCGTATCTCATCGGTGGCCCGTCCGTCGGCCCTCTGACCGCTTTCCAGGATCAGCTTCCGAGTTTCGGCTTTGAGCACCTCGCGGAAGACAGCCTTGACGTCGCCTGGATCGATGGTCTCGTCCTCGGCAAAGGAGCTCAGAATCTCGTCCTCCAAGGCCTTCGTTGCCAAGTTCCGTTCCAGCTTGTTCAAAGGCTGAGCGGCCAACTCGGCAGCCCGACCGCCGATGCGGTCCTGAGTGCGCTCCCGGACGCGCTCTTCGATGGTGACGACCGGGTAATCATCGATCTTTGGCTTGCCGACTTCTGCCTGCATTTGCGTCTGGAGGGCAATCACCTCCTGCATCGCCTCGTGCCCCACCTTGAGCGCCTGGAGGATAACCTCCTCGCGGAGTTCCCGCGCCCCAGCCTCAACCATCAGGATGGCATCCTGGGTGCCGGCCATGCGCAGATCCAGAGAACTTTCCTGCATCTGCTCAGTCGTGGGATTGACGATAAACTCGTCGTCAACCAAGCCTATCCGGCAGGCGCCAATCGGTCCTCCGAAGGGCACGTTAGAGATCGTCAACGCTGCCGAAGCACCGATGATGGCCGGGATGTCCAGATAGTTCTGGGAGTCGGACGACAGGGCATAGATGATGACCTGAACGTCGTTGCGAAAGTCTTTGGGAAAGAGGGGGCGAAGCGGGCGGTCAGTCAACCGCGACGTCAGGATCGCCCCTTCGCTTGGACGACCTTCCCGCCGGAAAAAACTACCAGGAATGCGGCCGGCGGCATAGAGCCGCTCCTCAAAGTCCACCGAAAGGGGAAAGAAGTCAATGCCCTCACGGGGCTTTTTCGAAGCGGTCGCTGTGCAGAGCACGACTGAATCGCCCAACTGGACGGTCACCGCGCCTCCCGCCTGCATTGCCAACAGGCCGGTTTCAATCGTGAGGGATTTGTCGCCCATTTGGGCGACATACGTCTTGCTATTATTCACTTATACCTCCAAGATTTTCACGGGAAAGGCGGAGTCCAGGGACTGGGGAGTGGGTCCTGACCGTTTGCCTGAGCCAGGGCACACTCCCCAATTCCTGTCTCCCACCTTCCCCAAAGTTGATCGAATTCTACTAGATATGGCACGGCCTACAGCACCGGCATCGACTTACCTTGCCCTGGGCCATAGGCCACCGATGAGTCTACGTTCTGCCGGGGCGCGCTACCTGCGCAAGCCCAGCCGCTCGACGATCTTGCGATAGCGTTCCGAGTCCGTCTTCTGGAGATAGGCCAGATGCCTGCGCCGCTGTCCAACCAGTTTGTACAGGCCTCGCCGTGAGTGCTCGTCGTGCTTGTTCACCTTCAGGTGCTCTGTTAGATGGCTAATCCGGGAACTTAACAACGCAATCTGCACTTCCGGTGACCCGGTATCGCCTGGGTGCGCGTTGTACTGCTGGATGATGTCCGACTTTTCCGTCTTGGTCAGAGTCACTTCCCAATCCTCCCTCGATACCCGAACTCAATTTACCATACATGAGCGCGGGGAGTCTCCCCGCGCTGTGCCCGACAGCATAGTATTATATCACAATATGGGTTGTGATGCAAATGTGCGCAGCCGAATCGCAACAGCCCGGTTGCTCTCTGTTCAACCTAGCCCTCAGTCTATGCCCTCCATGCAGGACTCTGGGCCGGCCAGGATGGTCCTCGCCTGTTTGATCTCCCAATGGGGAGCGGCCACCAATTGGTGGATTGTTTCCCAACGGGCTCGTGCCAGCACCGGGGTGTCCAGTCCGCTCACTGGGAGTTCTTCATACAAGAGGACCGTGCTGCCGATCTTTTCCGATGCACTGTCAAACAAGAGTCGTACCAGGGTGCGCGAGTGGGCGACGTCGTGGACCGTGGCCCGGTGGTGGCCAGCCTCGATCCGAGGAAAGATGAACGATAGCCTGGGGTTGAGAAGCTCCCCCTGCTCGGTCGTGGCCCTGGCCATACTCACGCTGATCTTGGCCTCCCAGGGGTCCTCCACTTTCGGGAGCTCCAGGCCCAGTAGCCCCGCCGCAGCCGGGAAGTCGTAGCAAAAGCTCCCCACCCGGATGTTGTCCATCAGCGCACCCCGATAGAAGTGGACGCCGTCCGGCACCAGCCGAAAGTAGGTCATCTCCGTGCTAAAGATCTGGTAGCCTCGCACCAGCGCCTCCAGAAGATACACGGTCTTGCCCGTTCCTGCCCTGCCCACGATGACCATCAACTCGTCCTCGCCGGGCTTGTAGATGGCCGAGGCATGGAGGCTGTAGATGCCGTGCCGCTCCTGCACCGCCAGCGCATAGCGGAAGAACAACCCAGTGTTGCCCATCAGTGACCACCGCCGGTCCCGTCCCTCGCGGTCCAGGCGGCTCACGTCGCCCTGCACGAGCAACTCCCGCTCGCCCACCGTAATGTCATAGGGTAAATCCGGATCGTCGAGCAGATGGCAGTAGGCGTCTAGATCGGGGCTGTAAGGGATGTGCTCGATCTCGCACCAGTTGGTGAGCTGGGACTGGATCTCCCCGGCCTCAAAGAACTCGGGGTTGTAGAGCAGGTCGCCGTTGTTGGAGCCAAGGCCATAGCTGATCCCCAGGGTACGGATGCCCCGGGTCTCGGGCCAATGAACCTTGGCCGGCCCACGCCGTGCGTGCTCGGTCGAGCCAATTTGTCTGCCCGTCACGTTTCTGCCTCCGC
>CBDUWJ010000153.1:0-6389 GCA_965370895.1 uncultured Anaerolineae bacterium
CCATGCGACCCCCGGCGGGGAGAGGTGTCTGGCTGTCCACAAGCCTCTCCAGCATGTCGTCGTAGACCAATATGCCCAACTTGCGCAGCACCTGCGGTAGCTTGTAGTCGGCGTAGACGGTAAGTTGCTCGAAATCGTGAAAGGCACCCCAGCCCTGCCCGGCAAAAGCCTGGTAGAGCATGCCCACCGCCAATTGCGCCCGCTTGTAAAAGGCCACCTGCCGCTCCTCAAACTCCACCACGTCGTCAAAGGAGGGGAAGTAGCTTACCAGCAATTCGACCAGACCAACGGCACTGCCCTCAGCGCGGCGCACTAGCTCGTGCCACCGCCCGCCGAACTCGCTGACGAGGACCGGCCCAACCTCGCGCCAGATAGCCAGCCGCTCGGCCTCCAGGGGGATGGGCACATTGCCCCGCAGAATATGGCGAAAGCTCTCGGCCTCGATGCGAGCCAGAAAGGCTCCGTCGAACAGGGGCAGGCCTCCGTCCTCCAAGGCGCGGGTCAGGGCACCCATCAGGCCAAAGGCTCCATCGTACTGCTGCCCCCGGAAGGTGATTGTCCATTTGGGCTCGCCCCAATAGCAGAAGTTGATGCTATTGAACAGCAAGATGAAATCCACCAGCCGTTCGTCGCGCCAGGCGGGGACCACTGGCACCCGCCAGTCGGGTAGGGTCAGGCGGGAGGATTCCAGTCCAGCGCAGACCTGGTTCACGCGGGTACGATCAACCCGTACGTGGTGGCTGCGCTCCGTGACCCAACGAACTTTGCTCAGAATCATGGCTCACCCCCAAGATTTCTGTTTCCGTTGTTGCCGATCCGTGTCGGTTGCGAGGGACGAGAAACGAACGATAAAGGACAGAGAGTATTCCACTGTTGATCATTGGTCATTCGCCCCGGGGCCTCGTTCTTCGTCATCAGCCAGACACCGCACCGGGGCGAAGGAACGCCGGTGGACGGCACTTGGCCCCAAGGCGGCCAGTGCAATGCGGTGTTGCCTCGTGCCGTATCCCTTGTGCTGGGCAAATCCGTAGCCAGGGAAATCGGCTTCAAGATCGACCATCATCCGATCGCGGCTCACCTTGGCCACGATAGAGGCAGCAGCGATGGATAACACATAGGCGTCGCCTTTGGGCAGGCTGTGCTGGGGCAGGGCCAAGTCAGGCAGCAAGAGGTAGTCGATTAGCAGGTAGTCAGCCATGGGCGAGAGACCCTCCAGGGCCAGAGCCATGGCCCTGCGGGTGGCAGGTACAATGCCCATTGCGTCGATCTCGGTCGGCGGCACGGTGCCCACACTCAACGTCAGCGCATACTCCCGGATGACCTCCAGCAATACTTCTCGCCGCCCCGCGGTGAGTTGCTTTGAATCGCGGACGCTGGCCAGGCGTCGCCGCAGCTCCGGCTCGTCAGGCGGAAGGACGACAGCGGCGGCCACTACCGGTCCCGCCCAGGCCCCCCGACCCGCCTCGTCCAAGCCGGCAACGCGGCGGTAGCCCCCGGCCCAGAGGCCAGCCTCAAAAACCAGGCTTGGGATTGGCGTCTCTTTGCTCATCTCTGGACGACCAGGGACGAAAAACGGACGGCCGGAGAGTCATTCGTGGCTTGTCCTCCGTCACTTGTCAGGCAGCCGCAGATGTGGATGCGATCGACAGGTACAAGACACCACCGATTCCCCGGCCAGCAACATAACGAGGGGCCTGCGCTGGACTGTGAGGGCGCGACGAACGCCTGTCGAACACTCACCATCCCCCGCATGCCCCCTGTTAGCAGCCGGGCCCAAAGCTCAGTTGATCCTGAATCCACTCTGATAAGATTGCGCCAACCCAAGGTTGGCCCAACCCTCGGCTTCCTTATCTTCCCCCAATTCCGCCAAATCCTGGATTCGGGTCCGAATCTGGTGATCCGGACAGGCAGAATTCGATCTACCAAGGCTACTTCCCAAAGAAGCGCTTCTCTTTCAACCGCGCTGCCTTGCCTTGCCGGTCGCGTAGGTAGTAGAGTTTTGCCCGTCGGACGTGGGCATGTCGTCGCACCTCGATCTTTTCGATGCGCGGCGAGTGCAAGGGAAAGGTGCGCTCTACGCCTATGCCGTGGGCGGCGATGCGCCGCACGGTAAAGTTGGCGTTGGCGCCCCGTCCCTTACGGATGCGCATTACGGTGCCACGCACCAACTGGATCCGCTCTCGATCGCCCTCGACGATGCGGAAATGGACATTCACGTCGTCGCCGACCCTCAAGCTGGGCAGGTCCGATTTTACTCCAATGTCCTCTTTTTGCTGCTGCTCTTCAAGTGACCTCAACAGATCGCTGCTCATGATCGCGTGTCCTTCCTTTGTACTCGCAAGCGCGCATTATACCACAGGTCCACACCCACACCAAATGGTAGTTTGTATCTGACGAGGGCACTGCTTCAAGCCTCAAGGTAGACACGCGCCAGTTCATCCCGCTCGAAAGTGGGCAACGGCACAGTGCCCTCTGTCGTTGCCATATTCACGACCGGCGGTCCGGCCACCACATACCCGATGACGCTTGCCTGAATGCTGTCTGCGGACAATGCCTCCACCATCCGGGCCGAATCCTCTGGCGCGGCCGCCACCAGCAATGCCCCTGAGGCGATGAGTCCCAGCGGGTCCAGGTCCAGCACCCGGCAGAAAGCCTCCGTCTCTGGAAACAGGTGGACTCGTGTCAGATCCACCACAAGCCCTTTGCCAGACGCATGAGCCATTTCCCACAACCCGGTCGCCAGGCCACCCTCCGTAGGATCGTGCATAGCGTGGGGCTGGCCGGCCCGGGCCACGATCCCCGCATCGCGCATGACGCTGATACCAGGCTCTTTCAGATAGCGCCGAGCGCGAGCTACCACTTCGCAACCTACCTGCTCTGTGAGTCGATCACCCATCTCCCGCGCTAGCAGTGCCGTCCCCTCAATGGCGATCCCCTTGGTCAGGATCAGGTCATCGCCTTCCTGTGCACCTGCCGTGCAAACCAGGTCCGCCTTTTCCACCTCCCCCAGCATCAACCCCACCGCGATGGGACGATCCAGCCCATGGGTGATCTCAGTGTGGCCGCCACACAGCACGATGCCCAGTGCCTGGCACGCCTCGCTGACCTGAGAGAAGATCGTCTCTACGACTTGCCGGTCGGTGCCTTTCTCCGGAAGCAGCAACGTCAACAGCAGCCAACGGGGCGTGGCTCCCATCGTGGCGATATCGTTGGCGTTGACGTGAACGACGTACCAGCCGATCTCGTCCGTGGCGAACGTAATCGGATCGGACTTGGCCACCAGATAGCGCTCACCCATGTCCAGCACCGCCGCGTCTTCGCCCACGCGGGGGCCGACAACGAGCCGCTCATGCCGCCCCCCATAGCGCTCCAACAACACCTGCAGGAACTCCATCGGCAGCTTGCCAACATCAAACGCATCCGCCCGCATAGTCTTTCTCACTTCTATCCCGGCACAGAGAGAGGGCCTCCCCATTCGAGGAGGCCCCCCCCGCGTGTGCGCCGTAGCCTACCAGATGAATCGAGGTGATGCTACGGCGCTAAGCATACAACTACAGTCCATTGGCATCACCTCCCTATCTTATGATAGCTCACGAAAAACGAAGGTGCTATTGACTCAACGCCGACGCTATTATGGCACAGAACGCCGATTTTGTCAAACTCGCGGACCCATCTCTATCAGCCGGTCCGACCGGGATACCCCGTGATCTCCTGGATCTCCTCGTACAGGGGCTTGAGCTGGTGGTACATCTTTTTGAAGACGCGGTGATATAGGCCGTCATAGATCTCGCGCGTCCGGGGGTCGGGCTCAAACGTGCGACCGACACGGGTCATCTCGCGCACTGCTACGTCGAAATCGCGATGCAGGCCCAATCCCACTGCGGCATCTATTGCTGCTCCCAAGCCCGAGGCCTCGTACGTGTGCGGACGGGCCGTCGGCAGGCCAAAGATGTCGGCTGTGAGTTGCAGTGCCGCATCGCTCTGGGATCCGCCCCCCGCCACCCGCAACTGAGTGATAGGCACACGGCTGCGACGCTCGGTGCGCTCCTTACCCTCGCGCAAGGCGTAGGCCAGTCCCTCCAGAATGGCCCGGTAGAGGTGCGCTCGGGTGTGGACGTCGCCAAAGCCGATGACCGCCCCCTTGGCTTCTGGCCCCGGAACCTTTACCCCCGGCGACCAGTAAGGTTGCAGGATCAGCCCCATCGAGCCGGGCGGCACCTGTTCGACCAATTCATCGAACAGCTCCTCTGGTTGGATCCCTCGCTTTTGGGCAAGGCGCTGCTCACGGAGGCCGAACTCGTCCTTGAACCAGCTCACCAGCCAGTAGCCGCGGTAGATCTGAACCTCCAAACTGTAGCGGCCAGGGACAGCGGCAGGATAGGGTGGGACGAGGGGGATCACCTCAACGTAGTTCTTGTGAGTGGTGTTGATCGTCGCCGTCGTGCCGTAGCTCAGGCAGCCGAGCTCAGGGTCCAGGCATCCGGCGCCGATCACCTCGCAGGCTTTGTCAGCGGCTGCGGCGATAAGAGGCAGCCCAGCGGGGATGCCGGTTGCCTCGGCTGCCTCGGGCGTGATCTCCCCCAACCGACCGGCCGGAGGGACCAAGTCGGGTAGCAGAAGAGGATCCATCGGGGCCGCCTGCCACTTCCAATCGCCCGGCGAGGCCCAGCACAGCTTCTTGTAATCAAAGGGCACATAGCCAACCTGGCAGCCCACCGAATCCACAAACCGGCCGATCAGCCGGTGGGTGAGATAGCCCGACAGAAAGAGGTATTTGTGGGTTCGGGCCCAGATCTCTGGTTGGCTGGTGCGGAGCCAATTGGCTTCGGCTTCAGCCTGAAAGTAGGCAACCGTTTCGGACATGCGAACCAGCTTGAAGGCCAGGCCCCACAGGCCGCCCACCGGATTGAGCCCCTCTGTGCGGCGTTGGTCCAGCCAGACGAGGGCCGGGCGTAGTGGCGTTCCTTCCTGGTCCACGTTGATCATCGTCGCCCGCTGGGTCGTCAGCGCCACACCAGCCACCGATTCCTTGGGCAGGTCCGTCTGTTGCCAAAGCTGCTGGCATGCCTGGCAGAGGGATTCCCAGTAGTACACCGGGTCTTGCTCGGCCCAACCAGGCTGCTCCGAGAAATAGGGCTCGAGGGGCACCAGCGACTTGGCAACTAGGTTGCCCTCAAGGTCAAAGAGAAGTGCCCGCACGCTCTGAGTGCCATTGTCGATGGCCAGAACATGGTCTCCTCCCACAAGTACCTCCCGTCGTCTCTGACTTGACCGAGGCCCGCAGCACCACTAGACACTTGCACCGAACGTGTGTGCAGTGCAGGTCTGACTCACACCCTCAGATCAATGATGGTTCCTTGTTCCCGCTCGATCCGATGCCTACCAACTTGCAGTGGGTTGTGCTCTCGCTCGGGGTGGAAACCATGGCCTCATCCACAGCTGGGGCATTGGAGCTAGCACTCGTTCGGCACAGAAAGCGGTCTTGGCTGGGTGCGCAATCCAGCGACAGTCGTCCAGGCATCAGACACGTTGGGCACCGCGGTGTCTCTTTCGGATCTCCCAGGTGCGCAACGCCGCCTCGACTTTGACCTGACCTGTCATCTTGGACTGCCCAATGCGCCGGTCCTCAAAGTGGATGGGCACCTCCACAAAGCAGTATCCCAGCTTCTCGGTCAGATACGCCATCTCCACCTGAAAGACGTAGCCATTGGAACGCACCCGGTCCAGGCCAATCCCCTGCAACGTGGCTCGACGCCAACACTTGAAGCCAGCCGTGGCGTCCTTGACCTTCAATCCCAGAATCATGCGCGTGTAGACGCTGTTGGCCCACCAGCTCAGGAAATAGCGCCCCCAACCCCACCGTTCGTCCAGGCTTCCGCCAGCCACATAGCGCGAGCCGACCACGACGTCGCAAGCCTCGATCGCATCCAGGAACTGGGGGATGTAGGCCGGTGAATGGGAGAAATCCGCATCCATCTGCACAACATAGTCGGCGCCGTGTTCCAAAGCGTACTGAAATCCCGCGCGGTAGGCTGTGCCCAGTCCCAACTTACCTGAACGGTGGAGGACGTGCACGCGATCGGGCTGTCGCCGGGCAAGATCATCCGCAACTCGGCCTGTGCCGTCCGGCGAATCATCGTCCACGACCAGGATCTGCAGGCCTGGCAGGCCCAGCGTCAGCAATTCCCCCATCAGGGTCGGTAGGTTGTCAGCTTCGTTGTAGGTGGGAATGACCACCATCACTTTCGATTTGTCCATAGCTCACTTGTGGACCCAGTTTGTCCCCGGCGCGGTGATCTACGCCTCCCGTCGGGGCCAAACTAGCTGATTATACTATGAGCACAACGAAAGGTCAACAACATGGGCAAAGCTAGCCAGGGGATGGGCTA
>CBDUWJ010000154.1:0-6301 GCA_965370895.1 uncultured Anaerolineae bacterium
ATGGAGTCGCTGCTCAGCATGGTGCCGGGTTTGCTGGCCATCGTGCTGATCATGCCCACCATGGCTCTGACCATGGCTCTGACTCGCGAACGAGAAACCGGCACTCTGGAAGGCCTGATGGCCACGCCGGTGTCCGGACTTGAGTATGTGACCGGGAAACTGCTGACCTACATCGCTGCTGGCCTGGTGAGTGCTGTCTTTGCCCTGCTCGTCGCCATCCTCTGGTTCAGAGTGCCCTTCCGGGGCAGCTTGATGGTCTACCTGCTCCTGACTGCCGCCTATCTCCTGGCCTGCATGGGCGCCGCCGTCGTCATTGCCAGCTTTGCCAAGAGCCAGCAGACGGCCATGTTCATCGTCTTGCTCATCTTTCTGGTACCCAGCTTCTTCCTGGCGGGGCTCATCACGCCCATTGGCACCGAGTCGTTGGGTACCTTGCTCACTTCGTACGCCCTACCCACGACACACTTTGTCAAGATCAGCCGTGATGTTTTCCTCAAAGGGCTGGGGCTCGATGACCTGTTGCAGCCGACCCTCATCCTCTTGGGCATGGGAATCGGGGCTCTATGCGTCGGGCTCTTGCTCTTCCGGAAAAAAGTGGCGTAGGCACCAGGCAAATGGTTACCCGGATCCGGAACTTGATCGTCAAGGAATTCATCCAGTTCAGGCGCGATTGGGTGTTGACGGCATTCATCCTCCTGGCTCCCGCGCTGCAATTGATCTTGATGGCCCAAAGCGTCGAGCGTGGCATCACCGAGCAGCCAGTGGTCATTCTGGACCAGGATCGCAGCCGTCTCAGCCGCCAATTGGAAGTCAATCTGGACAACACGGAGGAACTGCGGGTGAGGTACCGCGTGCAGAGCATGGCAGAAGTGCGCCGTCTCCTGGACCAAGGCACTGCCCGTTTGGCCGTGATAATCCCAGCAGGCTTTTCACCGGGCCTAGGTAGTGGCCGCTCGCCACAACGGATCCAGATCATCGCCGACGCAACCAATTCGCTAGCGGCCTCTGTCACCATGAGCGCTGCTGCCGGCGCGGTGGGCCGCCTCGCGGCGGGCCTGGCCTCAGGCCATGGCCTGGTAGTTCCGGAACTCATCGACTTTCGCACCGATGTGCGCTTTAATCCCACGATGGACTTTCGCCATTTCTCCATCCCAGCCCAACTGGGCTTTCTCACCTACCAGGTCACCCTGGCGGTCGCAGCTCTCGGTTTGGCCCGTGAGCGCGAGCTCGGCACCCTGGAGCAACTGCTGGTGACGCCCCTACGCCACCTGGAACTGGCCCTGGGCAAGGGCATCCCCGCTTTGGTAGTGGGTGGTCTGAACTTTACCGTTATGTGGGTCATCAGCCTGACCGTCTTTCAGGTGCCCACGAACGGTTCTCTGCCTTTGCTGGCGGCTCTTACCCTGCTGTTCATCGCCGCTGTGGTGAGTTGGGGATTGGTCATCTCGGCCATATCCCACACTCAGCAGCAGGCCATCCTCTTTGTCTTTATCCTGGCGATGATGGAGATCACATTCTCTGGCTTTTTGGTGCCGGTGAAGAACATGCCCTCTCTTCTGCAGGCCATTGCCCGTCTCTCGCCACTCCATCACTACCTGGTCATCATCCGCGGCATCATGCTAAAGGGAGCTGGGCTGGACGAACTCTGGCCGCAGGTGATGGCTCTGGCAGTCCTCAGTCTGGGCATGGGGATGGTAGCCCTGCGAATCGTCTCCCGGCGGCTCGAATAGGGGCCGACAGCGGACTATTGTGCCCAGCCCCGAGCCCGTTCCACGGCGCGTTGCCAGCCAGCGTAGAGAGCATCCCGCTCCTCAGCCGGCATGACCGGCGCAAACTTGGCTTCGACCCGCCACTGACTGGCGACCTCCTCCAGTCCCGACCAGTACCCCACGGCTAGCCCTGCCAGGTAGGCGGCCCCCAGAGCCGTCGTTTCGGTGACCATCGGTCGCTGGACCGGTACGCCTAGCAGGTCCGCCTGCCGTTGCATCAGAAAGTTGTTGGCAACAGCACCTCCGTCGGCCCGCAGTGCCTGCAAGCGGATCCCAGAATCGGCCGTCATCGCCTCCAATAGGTCTCGGCTCTGATAACAGATCGCTTCCAGCGCGGCGCGGGCCAGATGTCGCCGGTCCGTGCCCCGCGTGAGGCCAACAATAGTTCCACGGGCATAGGCGTCCCAATAAGGCGCGCCCAGGCCCACAAAGGCGGGCACGAAATAGACCCCCCCCGTATCGACCACCCCTTGGGCCAAGGCCTCGGTCTCGGCGGCGTGGGTGATGATACCCAGTCCATCACGCAGCCACTGGATCGCCGCCCCGGCAATGAACACACTGCCTTCGAGGGCATAGGTCGCGTCGCCGTCATCTCCCAGCTGCCAGGCGATCGTCGTCAGCAACCCCCGCTCCGAAGCCACTGCCTGTGCACCGGTGTTCAGCAACAGGAAGCAGCCGGTGCCGTAGGTGTTCTTGGCCTGCCCAGGCGCGAAACAGGCCTGTCCAAAGAGAGCCGCCTGCTGGTCGCCAGCCGCACCGGCGATGGGCACCTCCGCCCCCAACAGCCCAGGATCTATCCGACCGTAGACCGCCGAAGAGGGCCGCACCTGGGGGAGCATGGCCCGGGGGATGCACAACTCGGCCAGGATGTCGCCATCCCAATCCAGGGTGTGGATGTTGTACAACATCGTACGCGAGGCGTTGCTCACATCGGTGATGTGCATCCGGCCCCCAGTGAGTCGCCAGATGAGAAAGCTGTCAATCGTACCAAAGAGAGCATCGCCCCGTTCCGCCTTCGAGCGCAGGCCGGGTACGTGTTCCAGCAGCCAGGCCAGCTTGGTGCCTGAGAAATAGGCATCTACGACGAGGCCGGTTTTCGCCTGGATCGGGTCAGCCCAACCCTCGGCACGGAGTTGATCGCACATGGGGGCTGTGCGCCGGCACTGCCAGACGATGGCGTTGTGCAACGGTGCGCCCGTCCGCCGATCCCAGACCACCGTCGTCTCTCGCTGGTTGGTGATTCCGATGGCGGCGACCTGTGCAGCCTCGATACCAGCCTCTTGGAGCACCTGCCTGGCTGTGCCCAGTTGCGTGTTCCAGATGGCCTCCGGATCGTGCTCCACCCAACCGGGTTGCGGGTAGAGCTGGGGAAACTCCTCCTGAGCCACGCTGACGATCCGGCCGGCTCGATCAAAAACGATAGCCCTGGAACTTGTGGTCCCCTGATCCAGGGCCAGGATGAAAATAGATCTGGTCCGAAGAGCTGCCATGTCGCCCATAACCCCCCGATTCGAGAGTCTATGTTATCTCAACGCCCATCAGTGATGGACTTGTACAAACGGACTTGACGGGTCCTATTCGGCGGAGTTCTGACACGTTTGTCAGCCTTGCTGATGCCATTCGCTTCAACGTTCAGCCCCCGCGGACTTTAGTTCTCCGGCGAGTCACGGTCCTCGAACAGGGCCAGCCACGACTCGACCTCTTCGGGCGAAGGCTGGGCATCTTTCCAATCAGGCGACAAGTCATCTCGCGGACCTAGCTCGGCAGCAAAGTCTCCGGCCCTGCGAACCCTGGCACCCCGTCGCGCCACCCTCTCTGTTAGCTCTTGGTCTGATGTGACGACCAACCATGCTCGAGGATCACGGCTGCGCTGCACGCGGCGGGCGATAATATCATCGGCACTACCGTCGTGCGGAGCAAATACGACCTCAACCCCATGGAAGCGACGGCTCTGTGGCAAGGCAAATGCCCCACCAGGGTCAAACACAACCGTAACCACTTTTCCCGTTCGTGCCCGGTAGGAGATCAGCAATCTGATCAGTTTCTCCTCATCGTCAGGATCCTGCAAAGAGATACCGGGAAGACGGCCGATCAGGTTGTGGCCATCAATCAGGATTGGCACAGTACAAGCTAGAAGGAAGCGCGCGAGTTGCCAGGGTGCGCGACACACCACGGAACACCGGCTGATCGTCGCCCCAGCCACTGCTCACAAGCCAACTCAACCATCGTTCGAGAGCCGATTCTCCAGGATCTGGTCGCTGGAAAAGTCACGCAACTGGAGGTAGAACCGCGCCGAATCAAGGAGGGCCTGGGCCGGGAGAAGACCCACCACCTCGCTGCGGGTCACACAGAGGCCATAGCGTTCCGCCTCGGCGCGGATAAGCTCCAGCACACGGTAGATAGGCGTTCTACCGTAATCAGTCAGGTTCATTGACACCTGTGCCTGCCCCTCTACGATCAGACCGAGGGCCTTTACGCAGCAGAGTCCCCCGCTGGAATAGCGCACAGCCTCGGCGATCGCCTTGGCGGGAGTCACGTCTCCGGTGTTCAGGTAGACGTTGAAGGCAATGAGTGGAGGCCGGGCGCCGACGGCCGTCGCGCCGGCTGAGCCCATGACTGCCGGGCCGAAATCGGGTGCCCGGTCCGGATTGACGCCGATCTCTTGCCGCAAGCGCTCATACTCACCGCGCCGTACGGCGGCCAGATTGCGACGATCGGGGTGCATGGCGGCCGCTTCGTAGAGGTAGACCGGGATATCCAACTCCGTTCCTGCCCGTTCGCCGAGCTTCCGAGCCAGGATGACACAATCCTCCATCGTTACGTCCCGTACGGGCACAAAGGGCACTACGTCTGTGGCCCCCATCCGGGGATGCCCGCCCCGATGGTGGTTCATGTCGATCAACTCTGCTGCCTTGGACATGCCCTGGAACGCAGACTCTAGTACCGCTTGCGGCGCACCGATTGCCGTCACCACCGAGCGATTGTGGTCTAGGTCCGACTGCACGTCCAGTACCTGGATGTCGGGCACCCGGCTCATTGCCGCCACGATGCGGTCAATCACCTCCTGCCGGCGGCCCTCACTGTAGTTGGGTACGCATTCGACGATCTGTGTCACACCTCTCCCCCTGCCAAGTCCCTTTCGGTGATGACCTGTATCCCAGCACCTTTGAGCAAGGATGCTGTTACTCCATCGCCTGGCACCAGGGTGCCTGCGAATCGTCCCTCGTGGATGTGCCCCACCCCACAAGAAGGGCTGTTTCCCTTGAGGATCGCCTGCTGGATGCCGAGGAGCTGCGCCAGGGCCAGCGCCTTTTCGGCCCCAGCGATGAACTGGGCCGTCACATCAGCGCCATCGCTGCGAATCACCCGTGTCTGCCCTGCAAGCACGGCCTTGCCGTCCAGCCCGGCGTGGGCACCCTCGATCTCAGCAGGCTGTCGAGGCGTCGGAAGTCCACCCGCCACCTCTGGGCACATCGGAACCACACGCCCGCGAGCTGCCAAGTCGTGCAGCTTCTCTTCAGGGCAACTCCGGCCGTCAAAGCGGCAGTCCACGCCCAGTAGACAGGCACTCACCAGAATCAAATTCGGCGCATTGGTCCTCAGGGACTGGTCATTAGTCATTTGTCACTGGGTATCGGATATGGGATATTGGACATGGGCCATTGTAGCATCTTCCCCACCGGCTGTCAACGGCTGGACCAACGCTTGCCCGCGCCACCCTTTTGTGCTAGAATGTGCAGCGTGCCGCCCGCCGCCCAGCGCCGGGCACCCACCCGTCTGGCGCGACCGCGACCGGGCGCGGCAACTTGATTGGATAGAGGAGAAATGCTCGATTCCATACCGGCGCCCGTACAGGCCGTTCTCTGGCCCCTGCTGGGAGCCGCTCTCATCCTGACCATGAGCCGCTTCCTACCTAACTGGCTCTGCCGGCTCGTGGCCCTGGCGGCCGCTGTGGCGTCCTTGGCAGCCCTTTGGACCCTTGCCACGGGTGCCGGGTTCCCCGAAACCGGGGGCATCGAGCGCGTAGAGATCCCTTGGGAGCCGCTCAACTTCTTCCGTATGGGCCCCACCTTGTATCCCGACAGCCTGTCGCTACTGGTGGGGATCACCCTAGGCTGGATCACGGCCGCAACCGTCATAGGCATCCAGGGTTCCAAACCCCCTAGCACACCGGGCTCGACGACAACGTGGCACGGTCTTGTCTTGGTCGCGCTATCCGGTTGTCTAGTGATGGTAATGGCAGCGAACCTGCTTACCTTGGCCCTGGGCAGCGCTCTGCTCGATTTTGCACTGATCGCCATAGTGGTATCGGCACCAGGCGATGCCAGCCGGACTGAGCCCGCTGCCAGCCGGGTCGCGTGGCGGATGGCCGTACCTGGCACCGCGTCCACGGTAGTGATTCTTCTCAGCGCCCTGCAGATGGACACGCAGGTGGGCACCGCCTCGCTCCTGGCCCGGAGCGTCCCGGTCGCGACCTTGGCGCTGGTGGGTGTGGCTGGCGCGCTGCGCTTCTTGATCTTTCCACTGCATCC
>CBDUWJ010000155.1:0-6300 GCA_965370895.1 uncultured Anaerolineae bacterium
CGAAAAAAACAGACCCGGGGGACCCGATGAGCCCCAGTGAGCATGCGCACCTGCATCCGCAGCCACGGCTGGGGCCGCAACCACGGCGGCAACCGCAACCACGGCTGCATCCCCAGCTTGGGCTGGGGCGTCCCGCCACAAACAGCCTGGCAGGCGAAACCTTCCTCAAGGTTCATCGTCACAAGGCACTGTGCCTCCCCGCCCTCCGTTCCACCGAACCCTCTGCCCAGATGCCACAACCCGTACCGCGCGGGTCACCAACGGCTGAGGCAGCCGCAGACGCCTCACTCCTGGAGGGGCCCCGGCCAAAGAAAAACCTCCCGCCGATCTGGAACCGGCGGGAGGTGGGTGTTCCCAGTGTGCGGTCAGAGCCGCAGGAGCTGTCCATAGTGCAGCCGGTGCCCGACGACCATCGCCTTGAGGCCGTTCAACTGCGTGTGCTCGCGGATCAGGTGCCGGTACAACCCGGCGTGGGCTATGTCTCCCACAAAGACGGCCCCGACGAGTCGCTCGCCGTCCGGGGTCAACACCAGCTTGCGATAGGTATCGCCCCTGCGGAATACGTGCGTCTCGTACTCGGTGCCGGCCGTGTGCACGATGCCCATGGACACAAAGGGCACGCCGGCCACCTGGGTGGCATTGAGGATGCCAAAGGTGCCGCCGTAGACGGTGGGCCGGCCGGCCATGTTGCGCCCGGCGCAGCGCCCCATCTCGACAGCGTTGGTCCACAGGGCCGTCATCATCCGCTCGCCGGTGATAGGATCAAAGGTCACGGCCACGTCGCCGGCTGTGAACGTGTCCGCTGCGCTGCAGGCGGTGTGCTCGTCCGCACTCACACCCCCGTCCACGTGAATGCGGCTTCCGGTCAGGAATTCGACGTTGGGTCGCACTCCCTTGCCGATGCAGACGATCTCGCAGGGCAGTTCCTCGCCAGAGTCAAGCAGCACCCCGGCCACGCCATCCGGTCCGGCGATGACCTGAGTAATGCTGCGGCCGGTAAGGATCTGCAGGCCGGCCTGTCCCAGGGCACTGCGGATGAGGTCCGCGCCATCCGGCTCCATCACCTGGGACAGGACCTCGGGCGACGTAACGACCATGGTCACCGTCAGGCCCCGATCCAGGAGCGCAACCGCCGTTTTGAGGTTCAACATCCCTCCACCGGCCATGATCACATTCTGGGTCAGGCTAGCGCGTTCGGTGATCGAACGGGCGTCGGCCAGGGTGCGCAGGGCATAGACGCCGGGGGTGTCGGTGCCCTGGATGGACGGCGGCATGTACGGGCGGCTGCCGGTGGCGATGAGAAGCTTGTCGTACTCGACCTGCCCGGCATCGTTGACGGTGGTTCTGTGGGCATCCGCGTCCACGGCCGTGACGGTGGCGTTGAGCCGCACGTCCAGGTCCGGGGCCGTGTACGGTCCCTGGCCCAACATGGCGATCTCGCCGGCCGTCTTGTGTCCGTCTATGATAAACGGGATCAGGGGCCGGTAGTAGGGCGGGTCCGCCTCTGCCGAGAGCACCGTGATGGCGCCGCGGCTATCCAGTTCGCGGATGGCCTGAGCGGCGGCCATCCCGGCCGCGCTCCCGCCCACGATGACGTATCTCCTGGGGGCCATAGCTCACCCCCCTTCACCGGCCAGCATCTCTGCCGCGGCCGGCACCCCAACCGCGGCCACCATCTCTCCCGCGGCTACCTGGCGCAGGCCGGCCGAGAACTCGGGTACGGTGCGATAGACCAGGGCCCCGGTGGGGCAGGCAGTCACGCAGACCGGTTCGTCCTGGTCCGGGCAGCGGTCACAGCGATACGCCGTCAGCGTCTCCAGGTGCCGGCCGATGACGCCAAAGGGACAGACCATCACGCACGTCCAGCAGCCGATACACTTGTCCTCGTCGGTGAGGATCACCCCCTCTGGCGTGCGGCTGATCGCGCCGCTGATGCAGGCGTGCATGCAGGGCGCGTCCTCACAGTGGCGGCACAGGATGGGCAGCTTGTGCTCCGGGGCCACCCATTCCACGAACAGCCGCCGTTTGGGTTTTGGGTGCTCGAATACCGCGCCGAACAGAGTCTTGCTCTGCGAGTGCTCCACGGCGCAGGCGATCTCGCAAGTGTGGCAACCCAGGCAACGGTCCACGCGCACGAATATCTCTTTCATGGTGTTTACCTCCCTAGATGCCCAGAGCCTGGCGCTTGGCGCTGATATGGTCTATCATCAGTTGCGCGGCCTTGAAGGGGTCGAGCTCGACGGCAAAGGCGGCGCCGACCACGTCGTTCGCGCCCTGGGTGAGCACCTCGGTCACGACCGGGCTTCCCAGCACCTGGGGCACGGTGCCCAACACGGTAAAGACGCCGGAGGAGACGACATAGGCGCCGATGCTGACCGCCTTTTCGCTCATCCACTCCGGGGCCGCGCCGGCCGCCGGCAGGTCGCTGATGTCCACCCCCAGCGCGTTGGCGATGGCCGCGCAGGCCGTCAGGATGCGGCTGATGTCCACGCAGGAGCCCATGTGCAGCACTGGCGGGATGCCCACCGCCTGGCAGACGGCCTTGAGTCCCTCGCCGGCCATCTCGGCCGCCTCCGGCAGCAGCAACCCGGCTTTGGCGGCGGCGATGGCGTTGCAGCCCGTCGTCAGCACCAGTATGTCGTTCTTGATCAGCTCCTCCACCAGCCTGACGTGGCCATAGTCGTGCTGGATCTTGACGTTGTTGCAGCCGACCAGCGCACCGATGCCCTGGATCGCGCCGCTCTTGATGGCGTCCAGCAGCGGGTCGAGCGTGCCGCCCAGCGCGGCCACGATTGCCTCCACGCTAAAGCCGGCCACGCACTCCATCTTTTCGTCGGGGATCTGCACCATGTCGCGCTTGCGGAAGCGATAGTTCTCCACGGCGCTGCGCACGATGCCTTTGGCGATCTCGTAGCCGCGCTCCTCGTGGAACTCGACGTGGGTCGCTCCGGGGAACTTGGCCTTGGGCGAGGTAGAGATGAATTGGGTGTGGAAGCAGCCGGTCAGCGCGCCCAGGGAGGGCATGATACACTGCACGTCCACGATCATCGCCTCGACCGCTCCGGTGATGATGGCCAACTCCTGCTGCAAAAAGTTGCCAGCGATGGGTATGCCGTGGCGCATAAGGATCTCGTTGCCGGTGCAGCACATGCCAACCACGTTGATGCCCTTGGCCCCCTGTTTTTCGGCCAGGGCTACCATCTCGGGATCCTGAGCCGCGGCGACGATCATCTCGGAGAGGGTCGGCTCGTGTCCATGGGCGACGATGTTCACCTGATCAACCTCGAGCACGCCCAGATTGGACTGAGAGCGGGTGGGGGTTGGCGTGCCAAAGAGCACGTCAGAGCATTCGGTGGCGATCATCGAACCGCCCCAGCCATCGGCGATGGAGGCCTTGAGCCCCTGGAGGATCAGATTCACGGGGTCGTTGTCCACGCCGATGTGGGTGCGGTGCATGATCTCTACGATCTCGCGGTCAATGCCGCGCGGGTCAATGCCCAGGCTCTGCCACAGGGCGACACGTTGTGGCGGCGCGCGGCGGGTGAATTGGATGGGGCCTTCTTGCTTGCCGAACTCGGCGTAGACGGCGCGGGCCAGGTCCAGGGCGATCTCTTCCTTGCTCCGACCCTCCGTCTCGATGCCGTACTCGGCCGCCAGGGCGTGCAGCTTCGCCTCGTCCTTGATCTCGTAGCCGCCGCCCTTGCCTTCGGCCGTCAGGAGCAGCGTATGGGCAATGTCCCGCCCGTGGTCAGAGTGGGCGGCCGCGCCGGCGGCGATCATGCGGATCAGATTGCGGGCGACGATGATGTCGGCTGTGGCCCCGCAGACTCCCGCCTTCGGCCCTTCATCCTCAAAGGGGCTGATGCGGCAGGGGCCCATGTTGCAGTTGCGACAGCAAACCCCCAACTCTCCAAACCCGCACTGGGGTAACTGAGCCTCGTAGCGGTCCCAGGCGGTCTCGAGGCCCAGTTCCTCGGCCCGGGCCAGCATCTCCTGGGTGGCAGGGTCAATGCTCCTGCTCAGGATCTCGTCACTGTATACGTTAGCCATGGGAAATTGCCTCCTCTTGCTACAGGTTGCTCGTCAGTTGTTGCTGGCTATCCAATACGTCCAGGCTTTGCTGCTCTCTGGTCTGGATGGTACGCTGCTCACGGTCAACGCGCTCACGGCGGCAGATACCACGATGAACGGACCTCGCAGCCTCTTTCTTACTTGGCCTCCTTTCTTCTATTCAAGCGGGGCGCCCACGAACGACACGGGCAACGGATGCGGTCAGGATCGGTATACGCAGGTATGTACAATCATATCAGAGTGGGTGAGGGGAAGCAAGACCCAGGTGAGTGTTTATTCACCCCCCGAAAGGGGGGTCTCATGGGCCCGAAAGGGGGAAATCGCCTAGATGAGGCTGCGCTCTCTGGCCAGAAAGACGGCCTCAATGCGGTTTCGGGCCCCCATTTTGGACAGGATGGTTTTCACATAGCCCTTGATGGTGTTCTCGCTGAGGTAAAGCTGCTCGCCGATCTCTCTGTTGGTCAGCCCCTGGGCGATCAGGCGCAGGATTTCCATTTCCCGCAGGTTGAGCGCCTGCAGCGGCCGCTGGCGGACGTAATCAGCCAGGACATCGGCCGCGCGGGGGTCCAGTGCGGTGTGGCCCTCCACGACAGACAGCAGTCGCTCCTGCAAGCGCAGGTTCTCGGCGTCTTTCAGCAGGTAACCCCGCGCCCCGGCCTTCAGGACGACGTTGACCAGGTTCCGGTCGATGAAGGCGGTCAAGATCAGCACCGCTATCTCTGGGCTGGCCTGGACAATCCGATGGCAGAGTTCGACCCCGCCCATGCTGGGCAATTGCAGGTCGAGCAACACAATGTCGGGTTGCTGCTCGGCCACGACACACAGGGCCTCGTCTCCGTTCGCTGCCTCCCCTACCACCTCGAAGCGGGGGTCGGGATCCAGAATGGATCGCAGGCCCTGGCGAACGATGCGATGGTCGTCCACCAGCACGACCCGTATCGGCTTCACGACAGGCACGCTCCGGGTACAGGAAAGCGGGCCTTGACCATCACACCATCGTCGTCGTTGTTGGCGATAGTCAAGTCGCCCTGAGCCTTCTCCGTGAGTTGGCGCATAGTCGCCACGCCAAAGTGCAGATCTCTGTCGGTCATGCCCGCGGGCAGCGGCTCGTTCAGCCCCACGCCATCGTCCTGGATGGTGACGATGATCGACTCATCGTCGTTATGCAGGCTGACGAAAACGGCCGAGGCGCAGGAGTGCTTGCGCACGTTGGAGAGTGATTCGCAGACGATGCGATAGGCCGCCTCGCTCACCAGCGGCGGCATGGCGGGGAACTGGGGGGGGACGATGAGGGTGGCGGCGATGCCGCTCTGAGCCTGGAACTCGGCAACCCGTTCGTTTAGCAGGTCTACCAGACCATCCCCCTTGGCCAGATAGGGGCTGCGCAAGGCAAAGATGGCGCTGCGCAACTCGTCGCTGCCGCGCGCGGTCAGGTGGCGGATGGTCTCCAGCTTTTGCCGCGTTTCCTCGTCCTGCGACGGGTGGCTGATGCACCACTCGACCTCCAGGCCGACGGTGAAGAGCATCTGGGCCACTGTGTCGTGCAGCGCCTGGGCGATGCGCTGTCGCTCGCGCAAGCGGGCCAATTCCTCAGCCTGGGCATACAGGCGTGCGTTTTCGATGGCGATGGTCGCCTGGGCCGCAAAGGCCAGGAGCAGTTCCTCATCATCAGGACCAAAGGTCGGGCCACCAGGGGCGTTGCCGACGAACAATGCCCCCAGGGAACGGTCTTTCCGCATTAGCGGCACGGAAAGAAAGGCACGCACCTGCGGATGGTGGGGCGGAAAGCCGACCGCTTCGGTATGGCAACGGACGTCATCCAGGCGCAGGGGCACACCCTGCCGGTAGGACAAGCTGAGGATGCCGTCGCCGGTGGGGAAGCCTTGGGGCTCGTAGGGCCAGCTACTGACCTTGAAGAACTGAAAGCGCGGAGCGCTTTCACCTTCAGTTTCGCTGTCGCTGAGCACCAGCAACCCACCCAGTTCGGCGTCCACCAGGCGCGTGGCCGTGTCCACGATCTGCTGGAGCAGCGGATCCAGGTCCAACTGGGCGGCCACGGACTTGCTGACATCCATGAGCCGTGAGAGCTGCTCCACCCGGCGTTCCAATTCGTTCATCGGGTTGGGGATGGTATGTTCGCGATTCATGCCAGAACCCATTGTACCCCAAGAGGCGCTCTCCGTCAATCCAGTGCATTCCCTCATGCCGGGCAATCGCATCTTCATGGAG
>CBDUWJ010000156.1:0-6195 GCA_965370895.1 uncultured Anaerolineae bacterium
CGGTCTTGCAGCCATCTGTACACTGGTTTCGTGACCAGAAGCATCGATCCTGGTGGCTGCCCGGGTCGAGTCTCATTCCGCATTCCCGGCCACCGACGCGGGCGAGCAAGATCAGGAGGAGCAGCAAAGCGCCGCGCGGGCGGCGCTTGTGGTGCGAACGCTGCCCCGGAGCGGCCGGTCTTGGGTCATGACACCACCCCGGGCAGCGGTTGGATCCAGGCCCGGTCCCTTATGTCGGGCGAAGCAGGGCGACCGACTCGGCGTCGAGGTACAGGGTCACGTGCTCGCGGGTACGCAGGAACGAGGCGGGGCAGTCGGGGGTGACCGGTCCCTCCAGCGCGGCCCGGACCGCCGGCGCCTTGCGCGCCTCGGGTACTACGGCCAGGACAAAAGGCGGATCCAGCAGGGCCGGGATGGTCAGCGTGAGGGCCTGTTCGGGCACCTCCTCCAAGCTGGGAAAGTGCCCCTCGCCCACCTGCTGCAGCCGGGCGGTTTCGGCCAGGGTCACCACCTGGATCAATTGCGGGCAGTCGAAATCGGCGGGGGGATCGTTAAAGGCCAGGTGCCCATTCTCGCCTATGCCCAGCACGCAGGCCACCGGCTCGTACTGGCGCAGCAAAGCGGTGTAGCGGGCCAGTTCCGCCTCCACATCGGGCGCGTCGCCCTCCACGCCATAGAAGGCCCGGGCGTGCACCACGTCGGTTAGTTCCTCGCGGATGTACCGGCGAAAACTGGCAGAGTGATCGGGCGCGATGCCCAGGTACTCGTCCATGTGAAAGACCCGCACCTTGTCCCAGTCGATCCCGTCCCGGGCACGCAGGGCCTTCATGAACGACAACTGCGAGTTGCCCGTGGCGACAATGATGGCCGTCTCTCCCCGTTCGCTTATGGCGGTGTCGAGGATTTGTGCCAGGTCGTCCGCCGCGGCCTCTCCCAGCTCGTCGCTGGAGTCATAGACCTTGACCTGCATCTGGTCCGCTTTGAATGTTCTTTGATACCTCATAGGCCACTCCCTTCCTATTGCATGCCCGCTGCGCCCGGCAGCCGGGACCACGGCTAGGCTGCGTACACCCACCGGCCGCCGATCATGGTCCGCCAGGCATTGAATCCGGCGTCAAAGATGGCAAGGTCCGCGTCCTTGCCCGCCTCCAGGCTGCCCTTACGCCTGTCGACGCCGATCACGCGCGCCGGGGTCAGGCTCGCCATGCGAACGGCTTCCACCAGAGGAATGCCCACAACGGTGGTCAGTACGGTCAGCATCTTGTCCAGCAGAGTGGTGCTGCCCGCAAAGCGGGTCCCATCCAGCAGCATAGCGACGCCATCGCCGACGACATACTCCATGTCGGCCGAACCAAAGACGGATCCCTCAGGCAGGCCCGCGCCCCCGGTGGCGTCGGATATCACGCACAGCCGGTCGGGGCCTTTGCACTTGTAGGCAAGTTTCATCAAGGTCGGCGGCAGGTGTCGGTTGTCCGAGATCATCTCGGCGGTCAGGTCGTCGAACGTCAGGGTGGCCTCCAGCAGGCCCGGCTTTCGCCAGGCGCCCACCCGGATCATGCTGGATTGCCCGCTCCAGATATGGATGGTGTGGCGCAGGCCGGCCCCCATGGCGGCTAGCACCTCCTCCTCGCGGGCGTTGCTGTGCCCGGCGGCGGGCAAGATGCCCAGCCTGACCAGGCGCCGGGTCAGTTCCAGGGCGCCGGGGACCTCGGGGGCGTAGGTCACCATCTTGATCACCTCGTGATGCTCGAGCAACTGGTCGACCGAGCTGCCCTGCGGCGTGATGATATTGTTGGGGTCCTGGGCCCCTTTTTGCTCCTGGCTAAAGAAGGGCCCTTCCACGTGGGCCCCGAGGACCTGGGCCCCCAATCGAGGCCGGGCCATCCAGTCCCTGCAAAAGTCCAGGGCCGCGAGCATAGCAGGCAGGGGGGCCGTGGTAATGGTGGCCAGGACGGAGGTCACACCCCGCGTCACCTGCTCGCCCGTAATCGTAGAATAGGCCTCCGCAACCGGTTCGTCAAAGCTGTGGTTCAGGGCCCCGTGCGTGTGAATGTCGATCAGGCCCGGCGTGATCGTCCGGCCCCCCACGTCGATCTGGGGCATGTCGTCGCCAAGCGCGCCCGCATCCTCAATGCCCACGATCGTGCCGTCCTCCACCACGACGGCCTTGCCCGCCACGCGGTTGTGGGGCAGGATCAACCAGCCATTCACCAGGGCAAAGCGCCCCGGTAGCTGTTCCAATGTCGTACCCATCATGTATGACTCCTTTCAGAGGCAGAAGCGGCAGCCGGTCCGTTGGGCCGCGAGCGGCGCGTCGCGCTCTCTGGGCTCGCACCACGACCCTGCACGGCTGGTAGCCGCGACTACCCCAGAGTGGCTTCCCACAGGAAAGCGCTGCGGTCTACCGTGTCAGTCTCGCCAGCAAAGACCCGCGCGCCGCCGTCCCAGGCGATGTCGTGGATCATAAAGCAACTGGCCTCGTCGTTGCGCACCTGGCCCAGGTCATGGAAGGTTTCTGTGCTGCGATCATACAGGAACAGACCCGCATCATAGTAGGCGCCATAGCTGCCCAGCAGCTTGCCCTCGGGTCCCAGGACCAGGCCTGACAGCCGGATGCCGGCGGACGGCTTGCCCAGCAGGGTGTGGCGTCCGGTCTTGGGGTCGAGGCGGTACAGCTCGCCCAGGGTGGTGCCAAAGTAGAGGTAGCCATCCTGCCCATTGATGAACGAGTCGATGGGCCCGTTCAGCGCAAACGTGAAAATGTGATCCTGGCCCATGTTCGGGATCGGCTCGTGGTAGAACTCGGGCACTCCCACGTCGGGGTGGTAGCGGAATAGGCAGTGCCCCCGCCGCGTCTCCCAAGTCCCCCAAAAGAACCCGTCGCTGTCCAGGCCCGACTCGTGAAAGTGGCTGGCGGTATAGAGGGTCATCCCGGTCTTGCGCTGCTCCAGGTCATAGTCGAAAAAATGGACCTTGGGGTAGGTAACGCCATACACCCGCCTCCGCTCCAGGTCGACTTCGATGTTCTGGATATAGTCTTGAGGCACCGGAATGCCCAGAGAGGTGTACGCGCCATCCTTGTAGTGATAGATGCCGCCCCCGGGCGCGTCGTTAAGCTCGTCCAGGTCGGGCAACCCGGCGGTGCCAAAGTAGTAGCCCCCCGTGCCATCAGGCGTCAGCCCGCGGTGGATCTTGATCTCCTGCGGGTTATCCCGGACCGCCTGAAAGCCCAGCGATTCAAAACGCGCGCCCTCGGGCCAGAAACGGTACAGCAGGTCGCCGTCAAAGGCCGTTAGCCCCACGTACAGGCTCCCTTCGGCCGCGTCCCAATCGACCGCCGTAAAGGAGATCCAGTTGTTACGCAGCACCGGATCGCGGCGCAACTCCTTAAAGTCGCCACCATCGCGATAGCCCGCCAGGGCTTTGCGTGAAATCTGCTTCAGGATATGGTTTTTGACATTTATGATTTTCATCTTGCACATCCCTCCTGGCTTTCGCCGAATCTCGAGTGCTACGCACGCGTGTCAGGGCCGGCGAGCAACGATGGGTGATGGCGGTCGCTGCCGCCCGTCAATTCGAACAGGGTGTCGCTGATCTCGGCCGACAGCTCCTGCACAATGTCGAATGAGCCTGCCAGAGGCTGGTCCTCCGGTTTGGCGTAGAGCAGCCCATGCACCCACAGGCCCGACGGGTCCTGCGATTCGCAGAACCAATCAAAGATCCGCCCGGCCGTGTCGGCAAAACGTTGCTCCCCCGTGAGCCGGTACAGATCGGCGCCGCCCCACATCACCTTGCAGGAGGCATAGTTGTGCCATCGCTCCTCGCCCAGCCTGTGGAAAAAGTCAAAGAGGCGGATCGCGCCCTCCAGGTATTGGCGCTCTGCCGTCGCGTCGAACAGCCTGGCCAGGAACTTCATCGGCTTGCCGATGAGCCAGGTGAGCTCCCCCCGGGGGTCCTCTTCGGTCGTCAGGCAGAACTGTTTTCGCCCCCCGAGCGCATTGGGATCTTCGTCGCCCCACACGCCGGTCATCAGCCCACCATCCACCGACCAGCTACAGTAGAAGTGGCGCTCCGGTTGCGGCTGCGCGTCCAGCAAGCGCAGGACAAAGTCACCGGCGCGCACGGCCTCCTCCGTGTAGCCGCAGGCCAGCAGGGCCAGGCCCGCAGAGGAGGTGCTGGAGGTATCCAGTTCACGCCGGTCGGCCTGCCCCGAGGCCACGTCGTAGCGCGAAAAGAACCCGCCCAGTTCCTGCGACTGCATGCGCCGTACAAAGTCAATGCCCCGGGCCGCCGCGCCATAGGCGCCCAGCTTGCGCAGGGCGACGATGATCCAGCCGTTGGAATAGAGGTAGCGATTGGCCGGGCTGGTGGGCAGGTGCTGCCACCCCTTGTGGTCCGGCCGGGTGCGGAAATCGCCATCGGGCTGGAGGTAGCGCTGCTCCATGAGGTCCACGTACCAGCGTGCTCGGATCGGATCGCCGACCACCGCGTAGAGATAGGGCGCCTTGTAATGGGCGCTCAGATCCTCCAGCCCCGCGAGGGCCTGCTCATGTTCGCGCAACCAGCGCAATCCTCGTTCAATAGCAGCCAGCCCGCGCTCGCTTAGCGAAACGTCCATGGAACTCTCCTTCTGTCGTCCTCCGCCGTGGCGGCGTGTCACCCCGGAAAGTTCAGGGGTGGGGCGTCGAAATAGTCCGGCCCGCCAAAATAGGGGAACATGCCAAAGCCCTGCGCCAGGTCCCGCGTCTCCCACACCAACTCTGTCTCGCAATAGGCGGTGGAACCGTGCCAGGCGGGCGCCAGTTCCGGGCGGGCCAGCAGGTCGGTGCGGGGCCAAAGGCAACGATGGCGAAAGCAGATATTGGTCAGGAAGCGGCTGTCGATCCAGTCAGGGATGATCGGATTGTCCATCCGGTAGGCATAGCCCGGTCCCCACTGGATCAGGGGGGTGAGGTCGTCGCCCGCCTGCTGGATCTCGGTCACCGACAGGGGGACTCTTTCGCGGAACAGGATGGCGTCCAGGGTCGGATCGACCATCACCCATTTGTCGTACTCGGCCAGCCAGACCTCCGCCGTGAAATGGCCATTGTGCCCATCCAGGGTCCCGGTGAAGATGGCGCAGCGGGCCGGGATTCCCGCGGCCATACAACTGGAGACCAGCGTGACGGCATAGTGGACACACATGACGATGGGCACCCGCCCGTCGTGGCCTTGCGACGCCTGGCCCCAGGCCAGGATCGTCTCGGCGTCCCAGGGGGCATAGATGCCACCCTCGCAGCGGTAGAACCACTGGGTGCAGACCCAGGTGGTCAGCGCCCGCACCCGCTCCAGGCACGGCCCGGACCGGAGCGCGGCCGGGGGCAAGCGCCGCCGGAGGTGCTCGACGCGCGGGTGGGCCGGATCCTCCCACGCCATGGCGGGCGGGGCAGGATCGGCGCCTTCCGCCAATCGCACCCGGACCACATACTCGCCGCGGCAGACGTTCAGATAGCCCAGGTGCTCGTTGCGCCAGGTTGCGCCGGCGTCGGTGCTCACCCAACTCTCGGGGTCGCGGTGCCCGTCCTCCAGGGCCAGGGACCAGGCGTTCATGGCGCTGGCATCGGTCCAAAATTCCAGCACGTTGGCCCCGGCCTGGAGCAGCTCGGGCGGGACGGCCAGCTCGAACCAATGGTAGCTCTCGTCCTGGTCGGGCAGGGGGCCGGGGATCTCTGTGCCATTGACCGAGATCCGCAGCGGCAGCTCGGTCCGGGGATAGGGCCGGGCCAGAAGATACAGGGCTGCCGGCGCGGCCGTCCCCGGCAGGTCCAGGATCTTGCGCGCCCGGCGGTAGGAGGTCAGCTCCTCGCACAAGGTGGGCACGACGTGGCCGCGCTCGCTATAGTACAAGCGGGTCATCGATCAGCCTCTTCTCGCGGGGGGAGCCCTGCGCCCCCCCATCCTCCCTCGGGCAGCGCCAGCCGATGGGTTTCCAGGGTGAAGGCGCCGCTCGCTGCCTGCGGTGCGCTTGGCAGGCTCAGTTCGCGGCTGCCCACCACCATCTCGCGCGCCTCGGGCCGCACGAGGTAGATATAATGAGTGGTCAGCTCCGGGTATAACTGCTGGCAGAGCCCTCCCTCCTCCAGTGCGGTGGTCAGCAACGACAGCAGGGACTGGCGGGAGGGGCGGGGATGGTGCGCCAGAAAGTTCGCCGCGTGG